>NZ_JBHSGO010000001.1:0-5057 GCF_042654485.1 Falsiporphyromonas endometrii
CGAGGATAATTGATGGTGGTAAGTAGCATACAAATCACGATATATTGCCTCGAAGATCTCTTCAGAGCGTCTCCTATTGGCATCGGAAAGAGTACTCCTGGAGGTCATCATAAAGATGCTGAGATGCTGTAGCTTTCTCGCTTCTGCCTGCAAGGATGCGGTTATTTCGCGCAAGGAGTCAAATCGCATGATCACACCATAGAGCATGACTACTAAGTGAGTCCATGCATCAAAGCGTTTGATATAACGTTCGCCGTTCTTCTGGCGGCTTATTTCAAGGACTTTTTCCTTGTGTAGAAGATTTATGACCTGACTANGCATAAAGGCGATCTGTTTCGTTGCTTTCGGTATTCGGATTCGGTCACGTACATAAGTACGCTCTCGTCATCCTCAGCCTCAGCGCCTAACATCTCATCCTTACTGCAAAGTCTTGGGAGTATGCTCACAAACAATCGCTTTTGGTGCCTTGCACTATGGCCCTTCTTCAATGCCTTATTCTTAAAAAAGTTAGGGTCAAATTGCTTCGTTACCTGCAGGGCGAATAGTTTGATCACATACTAAGAGCTATTGCATAAAGGCGATCTGTTTTGTTGCTTTCGGTATTCGGATTCGGTCACGTACATAAGTACGCTCTCGTCATCCTCAACCTCAGCGCCTAACATCTCATCCTTACTGCAAAGTCTTGGGAGTATGCTTGTCATCTGCCAAGAATGATACTTTCTCTATTCTTTCTATCAATGGGTATGCTCACAAAGGGCTTCTAAAAAGAAAGGAGACAAACCCTTATATAAAGAGTCTGTCTCCTTGTATTTGTTAGGACTTTGATCCTTTATTTGATTACAACCTTTTCATTTCCAATGATGTATATGCCATTAGGCAGATCTTTGATTGCGACATCTTTCGTGACATTCTTTTTGATTAGGATGCCATCAATTGAATAGACATTGACTTTTTTGTCTGAATATGGTCTGACATCATCTATGCCTTCTCCTTGTTCAAATTGATATACATAAGTATGGTAGTTGTTTTTGTTGACCTCAAAATCATTGCCATAGATATAGATTGACAATTCGTTTGTATCTCTGTCATAGTCGATGGACAGTGTAGCTGCATGAGCATTAGTCTCTATTTTACCCATCTTGTCAGGATTGTAGCTGCCTTCTATCTTGATGGTATCGGTTTTTGATATGGGCATAGCCTTGCCATCATATTCAAAAGTTTTGAGCTCAGAGTTGTAGACAAATACAAAATCATCAAGTGCCAGCTTAGCTGTCTGTTCTGATTGGATAGATGCCTTGATAAGCATATAGCTCTTCTCTTTCCTATTGTTGTCGGAATAGACAAAAGGTATGCTGTATTTTGTCCAGTCGTTACTTGGATTGATTGTGGTTGTTGATTCGGCTATCTTATACTCTTTTTGGGCTTCCTTTACCGCCTCATCAGCCGGATCTCTATAGTCTGTATCGCCGTGAAGAATAGCTTTGACTTCACAGGCAGCTTCACCCTCTTTAGCAAACTTGGCATAAAAAGATATGGAGTCTGGCTGACCTTTGAAGAGCAGATGATTTTCGGTGTCTCGTTCGGTATAGCAATAGTTTTGATTGCTTTTGTAGTCTGAAGATGCCAAATTGATTCTTCCGGTAGTCAAGATGCTGTTGTTTTGGAGTAAGATTGCAGTCGCACTCTTGTAGCCTTCGGTCTTGGTGGTATTGCGAAGGATGGATTGCTTAAATGCTACTCCTGTTTCATCAATAGCGTTGGCAGAAACAATACTATACCAGCCATTGCCGGGTTCGTTGGCTTCTTCCCAGTTTTCCTCAAATCCTCCATTAGGCATCTGGTAGTTGGCAATATTTTCTTTCGGCTGCCTAAATTGGAATTTGTACACATGTTTGTTTTGAGGGTTGCTTTCGATATCATTTCCTTTGATTGTGACTGTCAGTATGGCTGAGTTGGAATCTATTTGAGTTTCCACCTTTGCAGCTCTGGCATTGGTGGAAATATTGAGTTTCTCGGGGTCATAAATCTTTCTGATCTTGACTGCCTCGCCGTTCTCCGGAATAGCTATTTCTTCATTATCGTAAGTGATTCTTGAAAGTTCGGAATTGTAGACAAATACAACGTTGTCTATGATTAATTTGCCTTTGTTTTCCTCATTTCCTTCTGAGTGGTTAATGGCGCTAAGAAGTATGTATTGTTTGTCTCCCGGTTGGTGATTTGTATAGACAAAAGGCTGACTATATCTCTTCCATTGAGGCTGGGATGCAATCTTTGCTTTTGCCTCAGCAAGTTTGTATTCTTCTTGTCCAACTTCGGAGGGGTTCCTAAAGTCTATATCACGGTGAAGAATTGCTTTGATCTCACCAAAGGAGTTATCATCTTTCGAATCAATATATTTGGCATAGAAGGCAATGGAGTCGGGCTGACCTTTGAATAGAAGGTGGTTGTCAGAAGCTCTGTCTGTATAATTGTAATTGTCCGGACTGTCCAAATCTTCCGATCCAAGATGGATGCGTCCGGTAGTCATATTTCCTTTGTCAAGGATCATTACAGCCGTCTCACTCTTATATCCTTCAGTCTTAATCAGGTTGTTAAGAAGAGTGGATTTTACATCTTTTGCCTTTGCTCCGAGTTGCTTTGTGTTGGCAGAGGCATAGCTGTACCAACCATTGCCGGGCTCGTTCGTATTGTCCCATTCTTCTTCAAAGTCACCATTCGGTAGCTGGTATGTAGCGACGTCTTGATGGGGTCTCCTAAATCTAAATTTATATTCGTGCTTATTGTCTTTGTTGATTTTGTAATCGTCACCAAATACAGTGATGGTGAGGATATTTGTTTCAGAATCGTAGCTCTTTTTCACTTTGGCAGCATAGGCATTTGTCTTGAGATCAATCTTTTCATAGTCATAGACAGCACTTATATAAGAGATCTCTCCCGGCGTAGGGATATTGATATCTTCTCCATCATAAGAGATCTTGGAAAGTTCGGAATTGTAGATAAATCTAAAGTCATCAAAATCCAATTCATCTCCTGTTGTAGCTCCGGGTGTCGGGTTGGTAAAGAGATTGATAAGCATATAAGAAGAGTCGGCCTTGAGATCTGTATAAGTCATGGCTTTCTCATATTTTACCCAATCAGTACTGGGCATAATGTCTACCACCGTTTCAGATAATATATGCTTTTTGAGTTGCTCTTTCTCTTCATCATAAGAGGGATCCTTAAATTCAATCTTATCATGAAGGAAGGCACGAAGCTGTCCGCCATATTCACCTTTGCCTCCTCTTTTGTACTTGGCATAGAATACAAGTGAGTCAGGGCGACCGGCAAAGAGAAGTTGATTGTTGTCAGACTTTAGATCTGTATAATTGTAGTTTTTATGGCCTGCAGGACTATTTTCTCCCATATGAATGCGTCCGGTAGTGAGGTTGCCATTGACATTGGTAAAGAACATCCATTTGGAAACAAGTTTGACAGCTGTGTTGCTGTTGTGTCCGGGAGTTAGCTTTTGAGTGTTTCCTTTCGAATTGTTGATGGCAATGTTCCCTTTCCAACCCAGACCTGTGGCATTGGCAGAGACATAGCTGTACCAGCCATTCCCGGGTTCGTTCTTATCTGTCCAATCGGTTTCAAAGTCGGAGTTGGAAACTTGATACGCCGCATCTATGCCCTCTTCCTCCTTTTCATCTTCTGAAGGGTCTGCCGGTTCGGGGATGATGCCGTTTTTGTTGAACTTAAATTGATAGATGTGTTTATTGTTCGGGTTGATGCTGATATCATTGCCAATAACTTCTACAGTAAGGAGATCTTGGTTTTCATCAAAAGAGGTCTTTACGATTGCTCCTTGTCCGTTTGATGTAAGTTTGAGCATCTTCGGATCATATCTATAGTCTGATATGCTTGTCTCTCCGTTATTGGGTATTGTAAGTTTAGCTTTGCCAAGCTGAGCATTTTTAAGTTCGGAGCGATAGACAAATGTAACATCGTCCAAAATCAGCTCATCTCCGGCTGTCGCACCTGGCTCCGGATTGGTAGTGACATTTATCAACATATATGTGGTATCAGCTTCAAGATTGGAGTATTTAAATTCCCCTTCGAAGCGAGTCCAGTCGTCCGATGGAGTGATGCCTATAGTAGTTTGTCCGAGAATATGCTTGGCCATCAAGACTTTCTCTTCTCCATGAGCCGGGTCTTTGAAGTTGATCTTGTCATGCAGGATTGCCTTTAGTTGACCATTGTAGTTGCCACTTTCTCCTCGTTTGTATTTGGCATAAAAAGTAATAACATCCGGCTTCCCGGCGAAAAGAAGTTTATTGCTTTCCGATTTAAGATCGGTATAGTTGTAGTTTTTGGGGTCTTTGGGCGACTGAGATCCCATGTTGATACGACCGGTAGTTAGGTTGCCATTAGCTTTTGTCCCGACAATTGACGATGAAGTTAGCTTGACTGCTGTTTTGCTGTTATAGCCATCAGTAGAAGATGTATTTCCTTTGGACATGTTTTTTGCCATGTTACCTATTCCGCCCAAATTAGTCGTGTTGGCTGAGACAAAGCTATTCCAGCCGTGCCCGGGCTCATTGGGATCAACCCATGCAGTCTCAAAGTCTTGATTGGGTATTTGGAATACTCCATCATGGGGCTGGGGTTGAGGGTCCGGTTGAGGATTTGGATCCGGGTCCGGTTGAGGATCCGGTTTAGTACCATTGTCCTTTACTCCATCAAAAATAGTGGTGATAGGAGTCTTGGTAGAACCATTGATCCATAGTACCGTAACATCTGCATATAGCCGATTTCCTTTGATGAAACTGGTGCTTTCGTTGATCTTGGCTGTAGCCTTAATCTGGCCATTATTGAGAGAAAGATCTACCGGGTCGTTTGCTCCAAATTTTAGAAGCTGTTTAAATTTAATTGAAAAACAATCTTATACAAGGTGTTAATATATTGAATATCAGTAGGTTAGCTGATTTATTATTTGTAACTTTATGATTATCAAACAATTAAAGTTATGGAGCAATATTCAACCAACCTGACTGATAAACAGTGGCAAGTTATCGAAAAAA
>NZ_JBHSGO010000002.1:0-596 GCF_042654485.1 Falsiporphyromonas endometrii
GGTGAAATAGAACGGAAGCCTCGGACTTTCTCTGAATTTCAAAAGAAAAGGATAACTCCTGCCCCATCTTGCACAAAACGCTTTCATTCGTTCCACCCCTTCTCGAGAACTCCTTACAGAAGATTCCGTACCGAATACCTCTTTCAATTCCGATGAAAACAAAGCCTTGTCCCGCGGCCTCACTTTGGCCTGAAGCTCCCTCTTCTTGTGAACGGTACACAATTGAACCGACACCCCCTTAAAACACTCCGAAGCCACTTNTAGCTTCAATTCCTTCAGACCGCGTGCCTTCAAGTCGGAAAAGAAGGCTCTCCAAATATGACTTCCCTCGGTGGGATTGTTGTAGATCCCGACAATTTCACGTCGCCCGTCTTCGCTTAAACCCATGGCCACAAAAAAGGCCTCTTTGGTACAACTGCCTCCGCGCCTGACCGGAATAAAGGTGGCGTCGATGATCAGAGCTTCCAGACGACAGGGAAGCTTGCGACTCATAAAGGCTTCCACACGGGAGCGTGTTCCTATGCTCAGACGGTTGATACTGCTCGTACTCATCTCTTTACCATAAAGCAACTCGAAGCATTTGGAGATGTCCTGCA
>NZ_JBHSGO010000003.1:0-17847 GCF_042654485.1 Falsiporphyromonas endometrii
ACTTTTGTGCATTGTCTTTCTTGTAAGTTTCTATGATAAAGATAAGACAATTGGGGCTGATTCCTGTGAAGGAAGTTCAGCCCCTTATTTTTTGTTTTGTGATATTTTTATCGGACAGCAATAATATTATATCGAATTATTGCTGTCCGATAAAAACTATTGTGACACTTACAAGATTGAATCCCCTACCTCTTGTCATCACGCCTAACTAAACGGCATTATTTGTCTTGTGGACTTGGCTGTACATCGTACAGAGTTTTCTCGGACAGCCTACCTTTCAATGCTCTTCAACAAAGAAANCGAATCTTTATCTGAAGTCTAAGAAGTAAATAACCCAAATATATCCTTAGAAAGATGATTTAGCATCTCCAAAGATATATTTGGGTTGCTTCTTATTTGGTTGGTAATCTAATCTTATGACTGCCTTGCTATCTATAAGTTAATTCCTTTCTCCCCATGATCTTAATAGCTGGAATATTGGTAATGCCAGTCTAAGTGTGATGGATGTGTGATGGTTATCTTCAAATCCAACAAACGCCCCTATACGTATTAGGTCTCCGGCTCCTATGCTGTATCCAACCTCTGTAAACATTTTGTTGGCCGGGTCTATTCTATGTGCAAATCTTAGGTGAATAGCTTCATCAAACGGCAGATGTGATGCTTCGGCCAAAGATCCCAAGAAAAGGTGTTCTGTTCGGTATGTAAAATATGCTGTAGACCATCTATGTCCCATAGGTTGAGCCGGAGCAAAGGATTGAAAAGTAGAAGGTAAGTGTGTGAATCCGACTGTATTGGATGTTGTAACATATTTTTCGTCTTGTTCGGAAACACATTTACTCTTGAGATATCTGCCATATCCTAATGTATATTGCAATTCGCGACTTTTTCCAAAAGGGATGATTCCTTTAATCTGTGTTTCTATGCGGGAGTAGTTGCAAGAAGGTATCTTAGAACCTAATGGCCAACCCCGTCTATATGAAAATTCAAATTGAGGATACAGCATTCCTACGGGATTGACATAAACAGCTTCATCCGTTGTAGAATACAGCTTTCTGGCCCAGGGGCTTATCCTGAGTCTGATCTCGGATGCGAGTGCATATTGCTTTTCGAACAATGCTGTTGGAATCATAGCTCTTCTCTTTTCAAAAAGTAGAGTAAGGTCCAGTCCAAGCCAACGTCTTAGTTCGAGTTCGTTTCTGGCTATCCAAAATCTTCTGTCATAGATTCGGGTCGGTTCATTTCCTAAAGCCGGATCATTGTAGTAATTCAGATACATCTGTTTGCCATTGAGAAGGTTGGCATTTGCTGTTGTCCGACCAAATCCGATGAGTAGCATACCATTTTTCATTGGAGCATAGTGATATGTCAAATAGTTGTGCCATACCATTGTTTTCCTTTTCGTTAGATAGTATGCATTGGCTCTTGCGCTGATTCTATAGCCCGGTTTAGGCTGATTGGATGCATATACCTCATATCCACACCACAAACCGTCAACATTATTAACCTCCGGAAAAGCAAAGATCAAACCATCTACTCCTAATATCCATCTTTTGGGTAGGTTGAAGTTACGCCCGAACAAAACATCCATAGCAATTGAACCAATCTTTTCCCATTTTGAGTGTTCATTTTGTAAGGTTGAATCTTTTTTGCTCTCAAATCTATGCTTTAGTCTGTATGCCAGATTATTGATTGAATCCAGCATGATGTATCCCGTGTTCCTTTCGTATGTACTGTCGGGCCTAAAACGGTACAATCTTTTCGGTATCATTATACTGTCCGAGGAGGACTCCATCGTAATCACATGGTATACACTGTCAATGGGCATTTGTGCCTTGGCGTCATACAGATTGCATAGTGCAATCAATATCGAACATATCCATATTGCACCGATCTTAGATTGTGAAAGACGGGGGGGATGTATATGTTTATTATTTGTTATTGACAGTTTCATATTACATACAATATCATCAATATGATGTACCTTTGTTTTATGAAAGAAAAGAAACCTGCAAGTAAGATTAAAACCATCTTTACATATGCAATAACAGTATTGATGGTTGTGATATTGATTGGAGCAATAGTCTCTTCCTTTATATTTAGTGGAGTTAGGCTTCAAGTTATTTGGCTTGGTGCGGCATTGCTAATTGTGAATTTGCTGGTTATGCTGTTCTTTGTCGGAAAGAATATGCGTTAGCCCGCCATAGACAATTAAGCGTACTGAATGAGTTTGATTTAGATCAAGTCAATTCAACCTAAACTTGTAATTAGCTCTAATCGTTTATTTATTCTCCGGAATGAATATCCCTTTTGGTGAAATAACTTTGTCTACCGCTCTATCCCAAGGATCGCTGGGTAGACAATCTACCTCTTTGAGCCCGTAAGTGACGCCAATCTGAGCTGCTTTGTCGGCTTTGGGCAAATAGCGGTCGTAATAACCTTTGCCTCTTCCAAGGCGAATACCTTTCTTGTCGTATATTGTTGCCGGTACCAATATCAAATCAAGATGTTGTGGATCTACTGCATCTTTAGGATCTGCTTGAGGTTCTTCGATGCCAAATGCTCCAATTCGTAAATCCTGGGGCCCTCTATATCTAAAGAATTCTATTTCTGTTGCACTTTCACATCTTGGTAGGTAAAGCTCTTTCTTATCTGCAAAATTGTCCAATATATATGCGAGAGATGGTTCATCAAAGAGTGCATGATATAGACCAATAGCATTGGCTTTTTGAAACTCCTCTGTTTTTAAGATGTTCTCAACAACTGATTGAGAATATACTTTGCATAGTCCTTTGTCCAGCGAGCTTTTGGCAAGTTTTTTGAGCTCTGCTCGCAGTTCTTTTTTTGTTGTCATCTTCAGTCTTCCTATCCAAAAAGGGGATGTGTCCCCGTTAGTTGATTTAGTTAGCCTGTTTCCTTTTTATGGAAGGCTCCCTTATTTGCACAAAGGTAGTGTGATTTGTTGGGATACAAGCAAATTTAATATCTTTGTGAAGCCTATGGGCAATCCTTATAATATCGATGGCTTGGTAGCTTAGTTGAATAGAGCGTCAGATTCCGGTTCTGAAGGTCGTGGGTTTGAGTCCCACCCAAGTCACTTGATCCTTTCAGCAGGTTTAAAAACGCTATTTTGAATTTCTCCAAAGAGGATATAGAAGTTTGCAATTATGATGTCTTGTGCCATTATATGTCATTAAAAGCTTGACAACATCTTAAATAACTCTGAATTGTATTAAAATATCTATAATACGACCTCTAGTTTTTGTTATCTTTGTAAATATAAATAAGTCACATGAACAATAGTCAATTAAACAAAGAGCATCCCAAGTTGCAAAATGATCCAGATGTTTTTTTTGATATCGGTGTAGCTCTAAGTGGCGGATCAGCCAAAGGGTTTGCCCATTTGGGGGTATTGGAATATCTCGAGGAACATGATATGCGGCCGGATGTAATGTCCGGAACGAGTATGGGGAGTATGATGGCTGCTTTGTATTGTGACGGATATAGTCCCAAGGAGATTGTTGAAATCTTCAGAGGAGTCAACTTTACTAAGATGACCGAATGGTTGATCCCTAAAGGTGGAATCTTTGGAACCAAAGGATTTAGGCAGTTTTTGGCTTCCGTTTTGAGACACAAGAGAATTGAGGAGCTGAAGATTCCTCTTACCATTGTTGCTACAGATTTGGATCATGGGTGTAGTAAATACTTTCAAGAAGGGGATTTGGTAGATGTTATTACGGCTTCTTGCAGTATCCCTGTTTTGTTTAAACCGGTAGAAATAGAGGGAACCTACTATGTCGATGGAGGTCTATTCAAAAACCTTCCTGCCTCGGTCATTCGTAATCGATGTAAGGCTTTGATAGGTGTACATGTAGATCCTAAAGAATCCAAAGAGTACAAAAAGAATATTTTCTCTATAGCAGAGCGAAGTTTTAATTACATTTTTAGGGCCAATTCTATTCCGGATCGAAAGCTATGCGATGTTTTGATTGAGAGCGCATTGCTAAGTAATGTTTCTCGTTTTGATATTGATAAAGCTCCGCGGATTGCCGCTTTGGGGTACAATATGGCTCGTAAATCTTTGTCAGGAATAGATCGTACTAAATTGTTAAGCATGGGTAGGGCAGAGAAACATATTTTTTCAGCTCCCGAATAATCCGAAAAATAAGAGCATCTCTGAGTTGTGTTTGAAGTATACCATTTGAAAACAGTTGAAATGGGTTTCAAACAATAGGGGATAAATAACTCCTAACTCTTAGAGTTTGTTTGTAATAAATTCGAATCGTGGTTCAAGTATAAGTGCATGAATGATAAAAATCTATTGAAAAGATTGCGATAAGTCTTTTTTTAAGATTTATAAGTCTTACCTTTGCGTCGTATTGTAACACTTGATAGATATCCAATTTCAGTAATGGAAAACTTAAACAATTTTGCCGTATTCTCAGGCACTAAGTCAAAGTATTTGGCTGAGAAAATTTGTGCTAGTCTTGGTTGCCCTTTGGGGAAAATGACTATTCAGCGTTTTGCCGATGGTGAGTTTGCTGTATGGTATGATGAAAGTATTCGTGGAAAAGATGTTTTCCTTGTTCAGAGTACATTCCCTTCGGCCGACAACCTTATGGAGCTTCTCCTTATGGTAGATGCTGCAAAAAGAGCTTCAGCACACTATATTACAGCTGTTATCCCATATTTTGGATGGGCTAGACAGGATCGCAAGGATAAACCGAGAGTTTCTATTGGAGCCAAGTTGATGGCTGATATGCTTAGTACAGCCGGTATTACACGTCTTATAACGATGGATCTTCATGCAGATCAGATACAGGGATTTTTTAATGTGCCTGTGGATCATTTATATGCTTCAGCTTTGTTTATGGATTATATTCATAAGAGCCTTCCTTTGGAGAACTTGGTTATTGCCACTCCAGACGTAGGGGGTACCAAGCGAGCTAATAGCTACGCGAAACATTTGGGTGTGCCTATGGTGATTTGTCATAAGAGTCGTATCAAGGCTAATGAGGTGGCAGAAATGAGAATCATCGGAGATGTAGAAGGCAAGGATGTCCTTTTGGTTGATGATATTGTGGATACGGCCGGGACTATCACACGAGCTGCTGACTTGATGATGGAGCACGGCGCCAAATCGGTTAGAGCTATGGCTTCTCACGCAGTGATGAGTGATCCCGCTTCTATAAGAGTCGATCAATCGAAACTTGATGAGATGATATTTACAGACTCTATCCCTTACTCTCAGAAATGTGAGAAGGTAAAGATTCTTTCTGTAGCAGATATGTTCGCAGAGTCAATTAAGAGAGTTTTGAGTCATGAATCTATAAGTTCTTTGTATTCTTTCTAAGAGATCAAAGCAGATTTTAACTAAAAATAGATTTTAAGGTCCGACAATCTTGTATGAATAGAGGTTGTCGGATCTTTTTGTATCTGTAGTCTTGTATACTGAGATCGTTTTGCTCGTAAATTTGTATGAATATCGCTTTGTGCAATAATCTTTTGTTGTATATCAAGGGATTGACAATCAGATTGTTTGATTCTTATATATGATCTAAAACAATTTGTAGATCTTAGCCTAAATTATTTGTTGAGATTGCAAATAAATTCCTTTTATCCAATAAAGATAAAATTAATCTTAAGCAACGTCTAAATCTTTATCTTCTTGGCATAAGATCGCCATTTTATCCTTAACTTTGTAAGTCAAGGCTAAGGCTGATTGTCTTGCTTTTTATTTCTACATTAAGGATACATATGACTACAAATAAAGAATCTGACAAAAAGAAATCAAATAATAAGAATACTAAAAAAGGAAAGTCTGTCACATCTAAGGACAGTCATTATAAAGAAGCTAACCCCGATAAGAAAGAGGGTACATTCTGGAAAGATTTTGGGACATTTCTGAATAAGAAAGTCGTTAGGGGATTTTTCGGCATCGTAATAATGGCCATATCCGTTTTTATGCTCATCTCTGTTATTTCATTCTTTTTCAGTGGTGGGCATGATCAGGCAGTGGTGTCAAATTTATCAGATCCATCTGTAGACCCTACTGTTGAGCCAATACGTAATGTTGGCAAGGCTTTGGGAGCTTGCCTATCGCAGTGGCTTATCAATGATCTTTTTGGCTTAGGGTCTCTTTGCCTTATAGCATTTGTATTTATGGCCGGCTTGGATTTGTTTTTCCTTTCCGGCAAGGATTATTTAATAAAGGTGCTCAAGCGTTTTGCATTTTATGGATTTCTTTGCCTTTGGGTCTCTCTTTTATGTGGTTTGATTGTTGATACTTTGGAGCCCGGATCTTTTATTCAGTGGGGGGGACAAAATGGTCTCTATTTGGAGTCCTGGCTTAGAGATCGAATAGGCTATCTTGGGATTTTCTTACTCCTTTTGATTGTTTTGTTTGCCTTATTTTTATTTGTAAGCGAAGATAATTATAACAAACTTCATGGTTGGTTATCTTTCGCCAGCCCTCAAAAACGAGCTGAAATGAAGGAGTCTCGCAGATTAAGAAAGGCTGAGAAGATTGCAAAGAAACGCCTTGAAGAAGAAAAGGCTGAATTGTTAGATACCAAGATTGATGAGGCTTCGCAGGCTTCCACTGTCGTTGATGACAAGGATGATAATTTGATTGTGCAGATAGATGATGAAGAGGAATCTTTTGGAGGAGAACCCTTTATGGAGCAGTCTTCACAGGCTGTTCAAGATGATTCCTCTGATTTGACAAATCTTGTTTCTGATTCATTGTCTCAAAGTCATCTTGAGGAAGAAGAACCAACATATGATACAATGGATGTCAAAAACCATATCATCCAAGACTCGGAAGACAATGAGGTAACTCAGCTGGAAGGTGATAGGGTTAAAGACGAGGATGTAATGATTGAGGTTGCAAAAGGTGATGAGGTTTGCAATGACCTTAATATGGAACCACAAAAGCCCGGACAGTGGGTTGAGCTTAGACGTTATCATTTGCCTTCATTGGATGTTTTAGGACCGGACGAGGAGACCGTAATGGAGTATGACAAGGCCGAAATAGACCAAAATAAGGAGTTGATCGTGTCGACATTAAAAAGTTTTAAGATGCCGGTGCGAGTTGAAAAGGTGACAGTAGGTCCTACGATTACATTGTATGAAGTAATTCCGGAAGCCGGGATTAAGATTTCTCGTATTCGCTCTATTGAAGATGATATTGCGATGAGTCTAAAAAGTGAGGGTATCCGTATTATTGCTCCTATGCCGGGGAAGGGTACCATCGGTATTGAGGTGCCAAATTCGCAGCCGAGTATTGTTACCTTAAGGTCTGTTTTGGCAAGTAAGAAGTATCGAGAATCTACTATGGAGTTGCCTGTAGCCATAGGTAAAACCATTACCAATGAGGTTTTTATGTTTGATTTGGCCAAGATGCCTCACCTTCTTATTGCGGGTGCAACCGGTCAGGGTAAATCTGTTGGGTTGAATGCAATGATTGCATCTCTTCTCTTTAAGAAAAGGCCCGAAGAGTTGAAGTTTGTATTGGTGGACCCTAAGATGTTGGAGTTTTCACTCTATGAAGGGATGGAGCGTCATTATCTCGCAATGCTTCCTGATGCAACCAGTCCTATTGTAACAGATATGTCTCAGGTGGTCCCAACATTGAAGTCTTTATGCGTATTGATGGACGAAAGGTATGCTCTTTTGGCTGCAGCTCGTGTGCGTAACATCAAAGAATACAACACCTTATTTAAGGAGGGAAAGTTACCACCCAATAAGAAGCATCATTTCATGCCTTATATCGTTCTGATTGTAGATGAGTTTGCCGACTTGATTATGACAAGTGGCAAAGAGGTCGAAATGCCTATAGCTCGTATTGCTCAAAAGGCGCGTGCTGCCGGTATCCATATGGTGATTGCCACACAGAGACCTTCGACCGATATCATTACAGGTATCATTAAGGCCAACTTCCCTGCACGTATTGCATTTAAGGTCTTTTCGATGATAGACTCAAGGACAATTTTGGATTCGCCGGGAGCTAATCAGCTTGTTGGTAGAGGTGATATGCTGTTTAATCAGGGAAAAGATACAATTCGTTTGCAATGTGCATTTATGGATACTCCGGAAAATGAACAACTGGTACATGAGATAGCTAAGCAGGAAAGCTTTACTTCGGCTTATCTATTGCCGGACCCTCCAGTGGAAAATGAAGCTAAAGATGCCCCGACTGCTGATAGTTTGGATGATCTTTTTGATGAAGTTGCCCGTATGGTGGTTTCTTCTCAAGTCGGCTCAACCAGCAATATTCAAAGACGCTTTAATGTTGGCTACAATAGGGCCGGTCGATTGATGGACCAATTGGAAGGTGCGGGCATCGTCTCTCCTCAAGATGGCAGTAAGCCTCGTCAGGTACTTATCCAAGATGAAGGTCTGCTCGAAAGTCTATTGATACAGATACATGGATAAATAAAGATTTATGCTTTAAGTTTTTCAGTTTGTTTTTTAGTCGGATATATTGCAAAAACTTGATACTTGTTCCGATATATAGCTGAAGAACAACTTCAAACTCACTTGAAAATCTTCACACCACATCTGTAATGATAATGCGTTATAGATGTGTGGTTGATAATATAAATTGGTGTTTATTGGGTATTTAGATATTGTTTTGGGGTTTTTATGCCCTTTTTGTTACCTTTACTAATGAATTAATCAGAAATAGTATGATTGAAGTAGGATTATCAAAATCAGCTAAGACCAAAGTTCTTAAAGAAAACACTGCAGTTTCTGTTGGCTCAGGTGACTTGAGCGTTTTTGCAACACCTATGATGGTGGCTTTAATGGAGAATGCAGCTTTGTCAGTTATTCAACCGTTTTTATCAGATGAAGAATCGTCGGTGGGCATCCTCATTAATGTTAAGCATACAAGAGCTTCAGCCATAGGTAGGGAAGTGATTGCGACTGCAACCATCAAAGAGGTGGATGGTAGAAGGATTGTCTTTGATGTGAAAGCTGAAGATGAATTGGGCGAAATCGGAAGTGGAGTGCATGAACGATTTATTATAAATAAACAAAAGTTCTTAAGTAAACTTTGATTATGAGTAAATCTAAACTCTTAGAAGTGTTGAGAAGATCTATTCTTCTATTTTCTGTGGTGGCAATATCCATAATGGTATTGCCGGCACAGGGCCTTTTTGATAAAATGCAAAAAGAGCTCCAACTCAATAAAGGGGTGAGATTTGATTATACTTCAACATTGAAAGATAAAAATGGGCGAACCTTACAATCCAATAGTGGAAGTCTTATCGTAAAAGGCAGATTGTTTAGGCTCAATGACCAGGTTACTGCTGTTTATAATGGTAAAACTTTAACCTATTATAACCCGCAGGACAATACCCTTAATTTGTCAAATCCCGCTGAAGAAGAGTTAATTCAAATCAATCCTTTTGTAGTAATTAATTCTGCAAGAAATTATTATAATATTCAAGAGAACGGAACGCAAATTACACTTAACCCAAAGAAAAGAGGAAATATTGTAAAAGTGACAATTCAATTGGATAATCGTAATAAACCGACATTTATCAATGTTTTTATGAGAGATTCGAGCCAATTGCAAATAAAAATGGCAAATCAGGTACAGGTTAATGTAAGTAATAGTACCTTTGTGTTAGGCAAAAGGCAATACCCGAATGCCGAAGTAGTTGATATGAGATAAAAATAGAGTCTGTTTCTATTGCAGACTTTAGGTGTGGAACGATTGATTTTAATAATAAACTAAACAACCAAAAACAATGAATTTTCTAACTAACGAAAAGCTGGTGATCGTAGGTGCAGCCGGTATGATCGGCTCAAATATGGCACAGACCGCGGCTATGATGAGATTGACTCCTAATCTCTGTCTTTATGATCCATTCGAAAAAGGACTTGAAGGAGTTGCTGAAGAGTTAAGACACTGTGGATTCGAAGGATTGAACTTGACATTCACTTCAAATATTGCAGAGGCATTTAAGGATGCTAAGTATATTGTCTCTTCAGGTGGGGCTCCACGTAAAGAGGGAATGACAAGAGAGGACTTGCTAAAGGGAAATGCTCAGATTGCAGCAGAGCTGGGTAAGAATATCAAAAGCTATTGCCCCGATGTAAAGCATGTTGTCATCATCTTCAATCCGGCAGATATTACAGGACTAATTACTTTGATTGAAAGTGGTCTAAAACCTTCTCAAGTAACTACTCTTGCTGCTTTGGATTCTACACGTTTGCAAAGCGAATTAGCAAAGCACTTTGGTATTAAGCAATCTGAGGTAACCAACTGTCGTACTTATGGTGGTCATGGTGAGCAGATGGCCGTTTTTGCCAGCACAGCCAAAGTAAATGGCACACCTCTTTTGGATTTGATTGGTACAGATAAGCTAACCAATGATGCATGGGCTGAACTTAAGCAACGTGTTATCAAGGGTGGTGCCAATATCATTAAGCTAAGAGGTCGCTCTTCTTTCCAAAGCCCCGCTTACTGTTCGATTGAGATGATTCGTGCAGCTATGGGAGGAGAGGCATTCCGTTGGCCAGCAGGTTGCTATGTTAATATTCCCGGCTTTGAGAATATTATGATGGCAATGGAAACATCCATCACAAAGGATGGTGTTAAGTTTGCAGAGATCAAGGGTACAGATGCAGAGATAGCAGAGCTCAAGCAAAGCTATGAGCACCTCAAAACTTTGAGAGATGAAGTTATTGCCATGGGCGTAATCCCGGCAATCAAAGATTGGAAAACAATCAACCCTAATCTCTAAAGAGTAGTTCTGGATTTATTATGATAAGGTCCATAGTTGCTTTTGAGCAATTTGGTTCTTGATTCTTTCATCAACTTTGTTGTAATAAATTCAAAACAGATACTAAATTTTTGACAGAAGGGACTTTCTACTCCCTTCTCGAGAAGCCGCTATTAGATGAAAATTATATTCATTTAATAGCGGCTTTTTATTGATCAAATGCTACCATGGATGGATGAAAATGCTTCACAAGTGACAATCTTAAATCAAATGCTTTGGAGACTTCTTGGGGATAAACCGGCTCTTAATGTCATGTTATATTGAGGCTTGTCAGAAGTTTTATACTTACTTTTGTCTCAAATAAATATCACGAATATGGAATTATTTGACAGATTGAGTTCTCCCAAGAAAGATTGCAACGGTTCTCCATGTGGCCCCTTCTTTTTGATGGCCGGACCTTGTGTGGTTGAGAATGAATACATTACCCTTAAGACAGCTGAGTATTTGAAGTCCTTGACTGATAAGTTGGGCCTTCCTTTTATATTTAAGTCTTCGTATAGAAAGGCCAATCGCTCAAGATTGGATAGCTTTAGAGGTATAGGCGATGAGAAGGCTTTGGGCATTCTTGCCAAAGTGAAGAATGAATTACAAGTTCCTATTGTTACAGATATTCATGAGACGCACGAGGCTGTGATGGCTGCTGAAGTTGCTGATGTGTTGCAGATCCCTGCATTTCTTTGTCGTCAGACCGATTTGCTTGTTGCAGCTTCTAATACGGGTAAGATTGTAAATATTAAGAAAGGTCAGTTTTTGTCTGCGGGAGCAATGCAGTTTGCTGCTCAGAAATGTATTGATTCGGGCAATCATCGTGTTATGCTTACCGATAGGGGCAATAGTTTTGGCTATACAGATCTTATCGTGGACTTTAGAGGAATTCCACAGATGAGAAGTTTCGGTTTCCCGGTGGTAATGGATATTACCCATTCTTTGCAGCAACCCAACCAGACGAGTGGTGTGACGGGAGGTCTTCCTCAAATGATTGAGACCATTGCAAAGGCTGCTATCGCAGTTGGTGTCGACGGACTTTTCTTGGAGACACATCCCAATACACAAGAGGCTCTGAGCGATGGTGCCAATATGATACCTTTGGACCAGGTTGAGTCTCTACTTCTCAAACTGATCCCCATACGAAAAGCGTTATAAACAACTTGTTTCTGATTTGCAGATTGTAAAATAAGTTTCCAATACAACTTATACAATTGTTCCGAAGTTAGTGCAATCTGCAATTCAGGGATAAGATCTAAGGTAATATTTGATACATTTGTCTATCATTGAAGAAAGAGATTATGATTAAAACGATTTTTTTAGCAGCAGGATGCTTTTGGGGTGTCCAATATCAGATGCTCAAATTGGATGGTGTAGTGGATTCCGAAGTTGGCTTTATGGGTGGATACATAGATCACCCTACTTATGAAGATGTTTGTCGTGGCAATACCGGTCATTATGAGACTGTTAAGATTGTCTATGATTCTGATAAAGTAAGCGACGAGGATGTATTAAAAAGATATTTTGAGATACATGATTTTGAGCAGGCAGATGGACAGGGACCGGATATAGGTCTTCAATATTTGAGTGTGATATTTTATACCGATAAGGAACAGAAGGTAGCTGCTGCTAAGTTGATGGAGCGATTGAAAGAACTTCATTACAAGGTGAGGACAAGACTTGAACCGGCATCCGAGTTTTGGCCGGCAGAAAGTTATCATCAGCATTATTATGAAAAGAAAAGTGGACAGCCGTATTGTCATGTCCGAAAAAGAATATTTTAAATACTTCATTGATTGACCGACTTGTTTTGGTCTATTTCTTATATGTCAAGCTTATGTCAAAACATACTTTAGCCCTTATCATTACTTTTTTTATTTCTTGGATTGTAATCTTTTTCTTTGGGTGTATTTTTATTTGGGTAGGTTGGTTGCATAATTATTTGTCAGTCTTCGTAGTTTCATTGGCAATCTCTGTTTTTGGTCTAATTCAGGCTTTAATTGCTGAGAGAAAGAAGAAAAAGTGCAACTCTGGAGAGCAGCAGGGTGATAGCAAAGAGAAAAAGAAGTAGAGTTTTGTGTTTCATGGATTAATGGTATTAAGTATGAGTTTACCTAAGCATTTTTTCATTCTTTTTATCCTCCTTTTCTCCCTGATTACTGTGGCTGGGACCTCTTGTACTTCGACAAAAAAAGATCAAGTGCAAGAGACAATGAATCAGGCAGATTCAATTCTTAGCAATTGTAATATGGTTGATCAGGAGAGGATAACGGCTTGCATTAGTGAACTTAAAAATATAAAAAGTGGGAAACACTCTATTGATGTAGATGCTGCTTTGAATGAGTATATCAGAAAACTAGAGACTTGTAAGACCGTAAAACTGATTTCTTCTCTTGAGCATGATTACAATACGCTTATGCACAGTGCCTTTTCTCAGCTTGATGAGGCTGTCAATTTTAGCCAAACTTTACTTAACAAACTTAGTGCTGTAGCTGTTGATGGATTATCTTCTGAAAATAGGGAAGCCATTGACCAGTGGAGAATAGGTGTGAGCAAAGTGCTTAGTAGTTTCAAAAGTATGAAAGGGAGGGTCTTTTACGAAAGCCCGGAGCAAACCTCTTTGGCTGAGCTTAGGAGGAGGATTGCTCTCTATGGCAAAGATTATAAAGATGATTCTTATGAAACGGTAAGGATGAATTGGAAGATTTTCTGTCTTGATGCGTTGAAAACACAAGCCATGACGGACCTATACCATTCTTCCGAGAAATTACCGGAACAGTTAAGAACTTCTGCTTTGGAAATTGCTGACAATTCTTTTAGTGGATTTGTCATTAACTATAAGAACCCTCCGGAGCCACTCAGTAATGTCGTAATTAAAAGATATTCCAATGAATTGAGAGTGGAGGGTGAAGTGACCTATTTTATCTACATGAAGGGTAATATATTTGGCATTGAGAGAGGATCGGTGAAGGTTAGAGTCAAAGGGGCCTATATCGTTGTCAAAGACGATAAGCAAATTCCACTTAGAGTTGAATATAGGTTGTTGGATGCCAAAGTATTTGACAAAACAGGAGATTTATAAATATTCCATAGTAATTACCTCTACATTTCTTTATTTAGTGGAATAAGATTGTTTTCTTTTTTGTCTTATCTCCATAGCGTTGTTTTAGGAATTACACGTTTAGGACATCCTATAAATGGGAGCGTCAAATCCATAACATTGTCAGGTGATGGATCGTGGAGTTTGCAATATGATTTTGATAAAAGGAAGATTCTTGCTAAAATCTCTGAAGAAGAATATCCTAAACGTAATTATTTCTTTGATGAAAATGGATATGTGTATTCCTGTGAGAATTATACATCTGAATGGACGAAGAGTACGAAGATATATACTTATGATGAGCAGAAGAGGTTGTGTAAGGAATTAAGCATTACAGAGCGTAATGATGTATACGGGCAGACGGTTGATTCTGTACAAGTGAATTATACCTTTACCCCTGAAGGATTTTGGTCCCAAAAGGAAATAATAAAATCCTCAAAACGTGTGGATAAAGATAAAAATGGAAATTACAAGGATCCTGTGTTTAATGTCGTAAAGGGTACTACACTGTATCTTGATATTAAGAAAGATGATGAGGGAAATATCATCGAATATAAAGAGAAAACTCCGAATGGAAAGATTAATGTAGAAAAACGTTCTATTGTTTATTATTAACTCTTTGGGATAGAGGAGGTAATAGATAATAGTTAATTAAAAATCAGTTGGAATTAGGTGATAGTTAAAATTGCAATCAATATGACTTTAAAGGTCTCTTTTTATATTTTGCCTTGTTTGCCTCTTCTAATTGAAAAGGAATAAGTCAAACGCTTGATAGTATCTTAATTATTGCTTTAAAGGAGTGGTAGTGAAAAGGGGCTGTGTCAAAATTTCATTTGACACAGCCCTTTCACTACCTACAATAAATCAAAAAACTTCCGCATAAAATGTGTTAGGCCGACCTCTTGAGCCAACTTGCTATTCCTCGAATCAACATTGACCTGATGGACAATGCTGTCACTACTACCAAGTGGACAGAGTATATCTATATATATCAACTATATTTTCGCTTTAGCAGAAGAAATGGAAGGTATATTTACCGCAGATGTACGATGTTTATTTCCCATCAGATCTGTCTTTTCGGGGAAATAAGCATGTGATGAATATCATTGCACAGAAATTTAGGTTTAATAGAAGGTGTTTTACAGAAACAATTTAATAGTGTCAATAGCAAAGACTTTTTAATCAAATTCAAATTACTAAAAAGCCTTGCCAAACAATTCTGCGGAGCTCATCCCGGAGAATCGAAGGCAAGGCCTTTTACAATCCACTAAGTATGTCTATATGGCTTTATAGGCATACACTTCCCACCTGCGGTGCGGGATTATTTTCTCTGAGGGAATAATTAGAAGGACAGGACATCCTTCATAGCTTAACCTCGAAGCCGCAGAATTGTAATGCAGGTCTTCTGGCTTTGTCACTATCATCGTCGAACGCCTTCCCATATCAATACAGTGGCATATTGTTCTCGATTCAAGCAGTAACTTACAGCAGCGGGTCTGCTCAGGATTTGCACCTGATTCCCTTTTCATTCGGTGTGTTTGGCCGAAACATTACGTGCGCAAAGGTACGAAAGAAGGTTAATATGGCAAAGAAAGAAATACCTCTTTTTAGTCAAATGTCAGGTGTGTAAATGTCATATTGATACACTTTTAATGCCTTTTGTGGCAAATAATCTGTGGTTAGAATTATTGATTGCATTAATCATTGTTTTTTATAGAAAACACATGATGTTTTACATTTCAATATGGCGTCTCTTAGAAGATGACTTTGTTGCTATGAATTATGTTGTATCGTACGGAATTGCTTACTAAATATTATAGACATTGGTATGTAAATAAATATTTTATATTTACTTTTACGCTCAAACTATCAATGTGTGTTTTATGTATTTGAGAATTGATAATTGCATTGTGTTGCATTTTATTGATTCTTTGGTGTATAAATGTATGTCTATTGATTGATTAAAAAGAAATTAACACTATAAATAAACAACATGAAATGAACAAGATTACTATGCTGCTTTGCGCATTGGCTTTAGGATTTTCGTCTATCAATGCTCAGGGTGTTACCGGACAAAGCGAAAATGTTTCAAATGTAAGGGTGGGGCAACAATCTTCTTTAGAATCTCCGCTTATGGCAAGAGAGTGGGCAAATCTCTACACCACAAATTATACAGCAACGGATATCTATGGTAAGACCTATTCTTTTGATGAAATTTTGCGTTCAGGGAAACATCTTCTAATAGACTTTTCATGGGTAAATTGTGGACCTTGTTGGGATATTCATACCGGAGGGTATCTCGAAAAAATACAAGAGGCTTATAAGGATAACCTATTGGTTCTATGGGTAGAATCTAAAGGAGCCTCCAAGGAGACCATAGAAAATAAAGGAGGCGAGACCAAGGGTGATTGGACCAATGGTGGTAAGCCGGGTATTCCGCTTATTTCGGATAAAGATATGGCCGGTACATTAGGAGTTAACGTGGGATGGTTCCCTTGGTTTGTTTTCGTTGACTTGGATGGCAGTTATGTGCAAATTGCCACAAAAGATATCAAACGTGGTCCCAGTGGAATAAAAGTTTTGATGGATGAATCAATGAAAGTGTATGGAGAGCCATGTATAAGTAGTGTGGATTATTCATCTCCTATTGCCGGACGAAAGATCTTTTTCTCTTCCGTTATCAAGCCCTTTGGAATCAATGTTTCTTATGAATGGACTTTTGAAGGTAAAGGCACTTCGACCGAAAAACAACCGGCTGTGGTTTGGGACAATCCGGGTACATATTCGTTCTCTCTAAAAGTAACCGACAATGCTTCTAAAAAGAGTGTCGAGTATCATGGATCTGTAGAGGTAACCGGAGATGGTCTGATTACCAAATATCCATATATTGAGGGCTTTGAAGAGAATCCAATAACCGGTTGGACTGCTATCAATGTGGATGCTGATGAATATAATTGGATTACAATACAAGACTTATTCAAAACCATCAAACCCAATTATACAGATGAAGATATTATAGAAAACGAATTTGTTTATGATGGTTCTAACAGCTATACCTCTTGGTCTTATTATCCGACATCTTTCGATAGCAAGACCGGGTTTACTGGAAATGCTTTGTCAACTGATCAAATACTTGTTTCTCCAAGATTTGATTTAAAGGCAGATCGCAAATATTCGTTGCAATTCAGTGTTAGGAGTGTAGATCCTAAAAACCATCCCGACAAATTGGGTGTCTTTGTCTCTACCAGAGGAATTGAGGCAGGTCATTTTAGTGAGACGCTTTTGGAAATGGGTGAAATTAAAGGATCGCCGAGGAGTGCTTGGTCAAACTATACGCTTTCTCTAAATAACTTTGTTGGGAAGAAAATTTATATCGGATTTAGGCACCAGGATACAGCAAAAATGGGAGTGATCATCGATAACATTATTGTCAATGAGGAAGGGGGAACACCTCCTATTACCGGTACTGAACAAATAGATAATAATAGTATTTCGGTTAATCTTCGTGGTGGTGTTATCTATGTGGATGGTAAAGATTTGATGAAAGCAGAACTTATAGATATGAATGGTCGCATCGTGGCTTATTCAAATGAAGATACACCTATAATGATTGATGCTCACAACTTGCCTGCAGGAGTTTATCTTGTGAGAGGATATCTTAGAAACGGAGCTTATACATTATCAAAGATTATTCTTTGATTTTGAATATAAGAGGATAACAACATAACAATCCCCGGCTGCTATTACTATGCGACCGGGGATTGGTGGTTATATAAACAAGTTCATTCTTTTCTTAAAAAGTTAACTATATGGTCCTTCGAGGACTTCTTAGATATTGTGTAGTGATACTGTCCCAAAAAAGTGTGTAAGACCCAAGACTATTATCTTTGAAATTACAAACTAAAAAACGATAAAAAGCATGAACCTTACACAAGTACAAATTAAAGAAATTATTTCGAATTGTCTGTC
>NZ_JBHSGO010000004.1:0-62449 GCF_042654485.1 Falsiporphyromonas endometrii
CGGGCGGACGCCAATCCCCCCGGTGTTTTTCATGTCCGCCTGACGGATGAACAAAACAATGAAATGAAATGATTAATTTTGACTCAAAGATAAACCTCCTTTACACACTTTTTGGGATACTACCTATCAGCAACAATTCTGCCGGTCTTTATTAAAAACATCATAACTAAAAAACAAAAAGGGGATGT
Organism: Falsiporphyromonas endometrii; assembly: GCF_042654485.1. Classification (NCBI taxonomy): domain Bacteria; kingdom Pseudomonadati; phylum Bacteroidota; class Bacteroidia; order Bacteroidales; family Porphyromonadaceae; genus Falsiporphyromonas; species Falsiporphyromonas endometrii. The sequence goes on from NZ_JBHSGO010000004.1 coordinate 189, forward strand.
GACAACGCCATGTTTGTCACATCCCCCGCAAGAGCCGGATCGTCACTACCGCTTTATCCTACCAAGACAAGACAGCAACAATCAAAGTGATATAAAATTATTCACCCGTCTTTTCCGGCGCTTCCGGCATCTTAAAGTCAACAAAACAAAGACTGGCCAAAGCCGTTCCATATCTCTTTTCGATAGTAATTCCCTCTGTAACAAAGTTTAATTCGCCCAAATAGTACTGAGAATAAGTCTTACGATGCAGGTCATTAATCACGCGAATAAGTCGACTTTCCAACTCCTCTATGCGATAGCGACCACTTACCTCACATACCAATCCTCCTACTTTTTCATCAAAATTCTCATCCTTATACATCCACGCATATACGATACCCGCAGAAACGAACTCATCTTGAAATCCATGAGAAACAGACATGATTGTCTTCATCTCTGAACCAAATGGAGGCAAATCAATCTCGTCCATCGTAGCCAAATGAGCTGTAGCAGGGAGCACTGATGAATATACCATAATATTAAAGTCTGATATACCGGCATCGTACAATGCCATGTGATACGAACCTGCATGAAGTTCCAAATCTGACTCACCACTTCCCTTCGTCACGAAGAAAGTGTTTGGGATTACATTTGCATAGGTTTTATTCATTTGATAAAATTCTATTACTAATGATTGATTGATTAAAAATAAATTACCACTACCATATATTGAGTTAGCAAAAAGCAAAACTCAGCACAAGGTATACATCACAAAGGTACGAAAGCTTTTGGATATACAACAGATTGATAGATTTTATCGACAAAGTAAGATTCGGACAATTGCGAGCAACACCTATTCAGAGCAACCAACCTAATGATGCAGCACCAAGGATTGCAGCGTCGGAACCTTTGAGATGTGAGAATATAATCTTCACTCCCCCCTCGTAGACAAACAAGATATTCTTTTGCAAACTCTCTTTGATAGGCTTCATCAGCAACTCTCCTGCCGAGGTAAGTCCACCAAAAAGGATAATGGCTTCAGGATCGGAGAAGTTTACAAAAGAAGCTATGGCCTCCCCTAAGACCTGACCAGTCCTATCAAAAATATCTTTTGCAATAGGGTCTCCCTGCAGAGCAGCATCATAAACATCCTTAGAGGTAATATTATCGCTATCTATTTTGGACAACAAACTATCTACAGCCACTCCTCTTGAAAGGCATTCTTTTGCAGTTCGAGCTACACCCGTAGCAGACACATAAGTTTCCAGACATCCATTACGTCCACATCCACAAGGTCTACCATTTGGTCTAACAATGACATGCCCAAGCTCTCCCGCTTTGCCATGACTGCCGTACACCAGGTTGCCATCTATGACAATACCGCTGCCCACCCCTGTGCCGAGAGTCAGCATGATAAAGTTTTTCATATCTCTGGCCGCTCCATAAGTCATTTCACCTATTGTTGCAGCATTTGCATCATTGTCAATTTTTACAAGCAACCCATCCAATGCTTCATGAAAAAGTTTGACCAATGGTACAGCTTTTCCCCAAGGCAGGTTGGGGGCATAATCAAGATATCCCGTAAAAACATTGCCATTGGGTGCGCCAATTCCCATTCCATTAAAACAACTTACGCCTCCAAAATCTTGCATCATACGCTTTATACTGGATGCAATTTCAGAAACATAATTGTTTATATCGGCATACTCCTTGGTATGAACAGAGTCCCGTGCAAGAATATTACCCTCCGTATCTACAACTCCAAATAATGTATTCGTTCCTCCCACATCCATACCTAAGACGTAAGAATGATTTGCAACATGCTTCATTGTCAAGTATTTATTGTGAACAAACTAATGATTGCTGTTCATGTTATTTTATATTTATGTAGTCTATTATCGGAAAAGAAAAAAGTGTAGAGATAGTTAGTCAGCCACCAAAAAAAGCAACCCGAAGCTATCCCGGCAAAGACATCTATCAAATAATGAGCTTGAATATAGACCGTGGCAAGACATAGACAGACATAGACAACCAATAAAAATGGGAAGATCAGCTTGCCACCTTTCGCTTTAGAGACAAGGACAAGGACAATGGTAGTGATACCAACATGCGAAGAGGGAAAAGCGGCAGTAGGCCTTTCGCCAACAGCCTGTGTCATAGAAACCAACCTATAGAAAATTCCTTGAGGATAGCCCGGTCCAGGCATCAAATCTTTGTGATGAGCAAAATAATCTCCCAAACTGGGAAAAACCCCGGCAATAACATCATCAAGGCCTATTGCCGGATAATAGAACTGTGGTCCTGCTACCGGCACAAATATGTATATGACATAGTACAAGAAGAAAGAGGCTAAAATAATAAAGACCACCCTATCAGCCGAAGAATAATCTACAGCATAATAGTAGACCATTGTCCCTACAAACAATGCGAAGTAAATAAAATAGGCAAAATGAAGAATCTCACTAAACCACCACTGCGGCATCATCTCATGAAAAAACAGTGCCGGCTGTGTAAAGAAACACATCTCTTCAATAGTGGCAAACAGATGATCCAAGTTCGGGAAAAGACAATTAAACTCATAGGTTTCGCCATACCAATATGACAACAAGGTTATCTGGAAGGCAACTCTCAATATCCATGCAATCTTGCTTCTTGTCCTAAAGTAAAGCAAAAAGAGAACCAAGGTCCCAAACACGACCTCACCTCTTATAATCAGCATAAACTTTGCAGATGGTATCCTATTGTAAAAGATCAAAATCAAAAAAGATGTCAAGATGACATACGATAGTACAGCCATCTCTATCGCTCCGGAAGAGAAAAAGGCTTTCCAAAAGCCCTTAAGAGCATTTATCCAAGAGCGCCTCTTTTGTGTAACACCTTCTATGATTTGAGGAGTATCCATAGCTATTTTTCTCCACCATCTTTTCCAAACTGCATAGAATATAGTTTGGCATAATGTCCATTAAGAGCTATCAATTCTTCATGCTTACCCTGCTCAACAATCTTACCTTCATGGATTGTACAAATGACATCTGCGCGTCGTATAGTAGACAATCTGTGTGCAACAACGATGGAAGTTCGTCCCTCCATAAGCTTTTCGAGTGAAAGTTGCACAAGTTGTTCAGAAGTGGTGTCTAAAGCAGAAGTCGCTTCATCCAATATCAAAATCGGTGGATTCTTCAAGACTGCACGAGCAATACTTAGTCTTTGGCGTTGACCACCTGACAACTTTGAGCCTCTATCACCAATATTGGTTTCATATCCTTCTGGCATTTGACAAACAAACTCATCTGCATTGGCAATCATGGCTGCATCTTTGACCTGTTGGTCAGTAGCAGTCGGGTGACCAAAAGCAATATTAGATCTTACGGTATCATTAAACAAAATAGCCTCTTGATTGACATTGCCCATCAATCCTCTAAGAGCATGAATATCCATATCCCGAATATCTACCCCATCGACTAATATAGCGCCTTTACTTACGTCATAAAAACGAGGTAATAGATCTACCATAGTACTTTTGCCGGAACCGCTCTGCCCGACAAGAGCCACCGTTTTACCCTTAGGAACAACAAGGTTAATTCCCTTAAGGACCCAAGGTGTATCTTCTGAATATCTAAACCAAACATCCTTAAATGTAATCTCATGATCAAAGGCTGTAGCAACAGGATGCTCGGGGTTTTTGATCTGATTTTCGGCCAAAAGAATCTTGTCGATACGTGTCAAAGATGCCATCCCTTTTTGTACTGCATATGCAGCTTTACTAACCTCCTTGATCGGGTTGATCAGACTATAGAAGATGACCAAATAATATATAAAGGTAGAGGCATCAATAGATGATTGAGCAGATAAAATCAACGAGCCACCATACCACAAAACAATGGCAATGGTAGCTGTACCCAAAAACTCACTCATAGGATGGGCCAACTGCTGACGGCCATAAACCCTCATAAGAAGCTTTCTATAAGCGTTGTTGGCTTGCGAAAAACGCTTGCGAATGATATTCTCCGCATTAAAAGCCTTAATAATACGAAGCCCGCTCAAAGTCTCCTCTACCATACTCATAAGGCCACCCCAGCGAACCTGCGACTCATAGCTCTTGCGTTTGAGCGTTTTTCCCACACGCCCCATTACAAAACCGGCAAAAGGCAAAAGCAAAAAGACAAAAGCAGTGAGTTGCCAACTGATGAAAAGCATGGCTCCAAGATATATGACAATCATAACCGGATTCTTTAGAAGCACATCTATAGAACTAATAACAGACGACTCTATCTCTCCGACATCACCAGATATTCGAGCTAAAATATCTCCTTTGCGCTCTTCCGAGAAAAAAGACAAGTCAAGCGTGGTAATTTTATCATTAATCTGGTTACGAATATCCCTTACCACACCCGTACGAAGAGGGATAATGGCAAACAAACCCATATAGGTCACACCAACCTTAAAGCCGGTCATAACAACCAAAAATACCGCCAGCCACACCAACGCTACGGATGGTCCTTGTGTAGCAATAATATCACTAACATAGTAGCCAAAATTATGATTAAGGGTCTCTATCAGATGCTTCCAAGCGGAGATAGAGAAAAAAGAAAAACCCTCTATTGGCCAATAATCCGTCACAGCCTTATCTATTTGAAACAAGATCTTCAGGATTGGCATAATCAAATAGAAAGACATAAGGCTCAAAATAGCCGCAAAAATATTAGAAATCACACTCCATACAACATACCACTTGTAAGGAGGAGCAAAACGTTTAATTAATTGTATAAACTGTTTCAAAACTATATTCCGTTATAGATTTATATCTGTCATAGCAACAGAATTATCGCAAAGGTATGAAAGTTATACGACCATAATTGCAATCAAACAGCATTGAGGTTGCAATCAGGAGGATAAAGATAATATTTTAAGCAAAACAAATTGGTAGAAACACTGTGCGAGAAGGATAATCGAGGGGAGAACAAAAAAGAATGAAATTGATTTCAGAGATTGTCTTAGCACTGTTTTTTAGAATCAACCTAAGTGAAGGATCATTGCAAAAAAGAATCCTTTTTAGTACCTTAGTCACTCATAAATAATAAGATCCATGGAGATAAGCATATTACTTACCTTACTTTTAATTGGCATTTTACTTGGCAGAAACATCTTCCAAGCCGGCAAGGTATGTCTTATTGAAAAGGAACAAATCAATGACTCAGTAACAGTCAAATACAATCTTCCGAATACCCTTTCTCCAGGAGCTGTGAAGTTCGTCTTGAAAGGACTTTGTTTGTTAAATATTGTTACCCATACTAACACTCAAAAAACTAATCAAACAACACCTATTCAACTACAAAATCACAAATTAGAGGGTTAGGGTTACTTGACCTTCTTGCCAACTTTGCCCGTTTATTAGTACGAAACGGGCTTTTTTATGCGCTATTTTAACAAATAAGCTCGCGCAAGGAGCAATCTATTCTCGCGCGACTTTCGATCCGTTGTCGCGCGACCTTGACATGCAAAGTCGCGCTACTTCGGGTGCAACCTCGCGCGAGGATAGGTTCAAAGTAGCGCGAGAACGGATTGCAAGTCGCGCGACCTTCCAAAAAAGGCAGCCTAAAGTCGATTTTTAAGCCGCCTATTTGGCTATAAAAAGTAGCCTATACATATATTAACATTCAGATAGGACGGTTTCGTCCTATCACCCTTCCGTTTTGTGAAGAATGAAGCTGTTTTTAGATCAAAAAAGGGCAGTTTATAAGCTAAAAAATGGCACGATAAGTTTAACATTAATTACATATTTGGATGCAGTTTAAGTAAAAACACACAAACTAATTATTCTTTTTATAGCTCCTATTTGATACAATTTGCAATGCAATAAAGTCCCAATAGAGAAGAAGAACAAGAAAAAACAATCTAATTATAGAAGCACTCTTTTTGGATCAAAGAGATAACATTCACATAAAACTGCTACCTTTATGTGTAGCCACACATTAACAAGAAAACATTATGACAGCAAAAAGAAAAGCAAGCAGTGCCTTTAAGCAGGGCAGCAAAAAGAATTTTGTATTGGATACGAATGTAATCTTACATGACGCCAATTCAATTGACAAGTTTGAAGAAAATGACATTTATATTCCAATAACAGTCTTAGAAGAGTTGGATAAGTTCAAAAAGGGATCCGAACAGATTAATTATAACGCAAGACTCTTTGTACGAAAGTTAGATGAACTTGTCAACGAAGATCTTTTCTCAAAAGGTGCATCTTTGGGCGAAGGAAGGGGAAGACTTTTCGTTTATGTCGGAGGAAGCGAACATCCTCTTATAAAGGAGGCTTTTGGTCAAAACATACCTGACCATCGCATCTTATCTGTAGCCCTTACCATCAAAGAGGCAAACCCCAATATTCCAACAATCTTAGTAACAAAAGACATCAATCTGAGGATGAAGGCAAAAGCTCTGGGCATGCACTCAGAGGACTTTATCAATGACAAAGTTGAGAATATTGACATCTTTGATGAAGCACATAAAACTTACGAAGGAGTCAATGCTGACCTCATAGACAAGATCTATGAAACGCATGGTGGCATAGATTTGGAAGAATGGGACCAATCAAAAGATTTATTGCCCAATCAATGCTTTATAATGCAGTCGGAAAGAAATAGCATCATGGTACGTTTCAATCCGTTTACCAATAAAATCACCAAAGTAAACAAAGAGACCATGATGGGCATACAACCACGAAATGCAGAGCAAACATTTGCTTTTGAGGTATTGAAAGACCCGGACATTAAACTGGTAGCATTATCAGGAAAAGCCGGTACCGGAAAAACGCTATTGGCTCTTGCGGCAGCACTCGAAGAATCCGAAAGCTATAAGCAAATACTTCTTGCCAGACCCATTGTATCATTGGCAAACAAAGATCTGGGATTCTTGCCGGGAGACGAGAAGGCAAAAGTGGCTCCTTATATGCAACCGCTATTTGACAACCTCAATGTGATTAAGTTTCAACTCAACAACAATGCAACCTCACTGAAAAGAATAGACGACCTGCAAAAAGAGGAGAGACTGATTATTGAAGCATTGGCATTTATCAGAGGAAGAAGTCTGTCTTCTGCTTTCTGCATCATTGATGAAGCCCAAAACTTAACTCCTCAAGAAATCAAAACCATTATCACAAGAGCAGGAGAAGGAACCAAAATGGTGTTCACAGGAGATATACAGCAGATCGACTCACCCTATCTTGATGCACAATCCAATGGACTCGCATACATGATAGACAAAATGAAAGGACAACAAATCTTTGCACATGTCAATCTGATAAAAGGTGAACGAAGCGAACTTTCCGAATTAGCTTCAGACCTACTATAAAACAACTGACTTGCATTGAATTGACAGCAATAACAGCAAAAACTAATGGCGGCCTCTCCTAAAAGAAGCCGCCATTTTTATGTAACTGATCTATTGATTACCGATTACAAATCAAAGAATAATCTTTTTGATCAATCTCTCAGCACCCTCTGTTACAACTACAACAAAAGTACCATGACCTAAAGGCAACTGAATATTACCACTGCCACGAACACTATGTAGCATTTCACCAGAAACACTATAAACATCCACTATTGCATTATTGAGACCGGAAACACTTACGGCACCATCAATAGCAGCAAATACGATATTTGACTCAAGAACAGACTCAGCTGAAAGGTTGGCAACCTCAATAATATTCTTAAATATATTCCATCCGGTTGCTTTTTCATAGGCACTCTTCGCACCCTTAGATACATTTAACTTAGCTGCATCAATTTCTGCAATGTCAGAAAATGCCAAATCATCAATTACCGGAGGATTTGCACTAAAAGAATTCACAACAGCTATTGACTGACATCCACGGAACGCATTTGCACCAATCTGAACGCCATCAGGCACATTCAAAAGAACGATAGCTGTACCTTGCAGTGCCTGTTCACCAATATATTTCAATCCACTTGCAGGAACATTGAACTGCGGAAGTCTAAAACAAGCCTTAAAACAGTAGTCTCCAACACGGTTAAGATTTGTACAGTTTTCGAATGAGATATCTTGTAAGTTAGGAGATCCGGTAAATGCATAATCACCCAACTCTTCAATTGCATCAGGAAGAGTAAGCTTATTTAACTTAAAGTTGAATGCACAAGCATATCTCTCAATCTTCTTAATTGACTCAGGAAGAATGATTTCTTTCGGATTTTCGTTTGGAACGATGAAAGAAGGATAGTGAATCAAGGCATTGTCTTGTTTGCGGATCAACATACCGTCAATGCTTTCAAAAAACTTATTGTTGCTGTCTACACTGATTGTTTTGATCTTCATCGCAAACGTGAAAGCTCCCGGACGAACCTTCTCTACAGATGCGGGCAATGTAAATGTTTGATCTTGATAAGCTGTGGCAACCTGAACAAGCTCCTTGCCATCTTTTGTGTATATAGCATTATTTTCAGACTTATAATGCTTGTTACCATCCTCAACAATCAAAGTTTTGAGAGATCCACAGTACATAAATGGAAGTTCTCCAATTGACTCAACATCAGAACTAATCGTAAGACCGGTTAAATTAGCACTCATGAATGCGAAATCAGCAATATGTTTGACATTGTCAGGGACACGGACATTGCCGACCGCCTTCCATTCCTTGAGCACATCGCCTTCGATTACAGGCTCGTTATTAGGATCCACATGATCTTCTTTATAGCATATCAAATCAACTTTAAGATCTGTCGTAACATTTTCAATGATAAGTACATCATCTTTTTCCACACGTTCTTCCTCACCAACAATCCATGTACCAACCTTAAATCCCGGGTTTGGTTCAGCAATAAATTTCAAAGTCTTTCCACTTGGAATAGCTTCATTATTCAAAACAGGAGTATCATCAGACATCTTGCAACTTAGCTTACCATTGCCGCTGTGTTCCGAATAATTGATGACAACACTTCCTTGAGTCCTTTCGAAACGAACATATAGCAAAAGGTCTTTGTCCGGTGTCGTTGTCCATTCTTTTTTGCCTTGTAGCTCAGGTTTAGGAATATACTTTCCTTCCGAGTTTTCAAATAGCCAATCTGTAACTTCAAATCCCTTAGTAGGCGTAGCTACAATCTTGACAGACTTACCGGTAGGCACAATACCACCGGACTTAAACTCTTTGCCGTCAACAAAAGCTGTCACAGTCCCATTGTTGGGATCAGTTGACTTAAGATAAACACGATTTCCTTCAGGAAGTTTATTCAAATGAGCAACAATATTTAATTCCTTATCAACAGAAGGAATCACAAGAAGTGTCGGATTGTCTTCTGTAGTCGCAACAACCTCTCCATTAACAGTCCAATTGACAAATTCATAGGACATAAACTTATATCTACACTCCACAGATAGTGTAGCACCTTCTGAAACTTCATTACCACTCTCCACATCGATTGGACCGTTGATCCAAGCTTCAAAGAAAGCTGCATCTGCAGGATCTGCAACAAAATTGACCTTAAACTTTTTAAGCTCGCCCGAAGCTTCACCTACCTCTATTTTTGCTGACTTATAATGTTCTTTGAGAGCTGTCTTGACTGTTTCATTGGCAACATATATAGTCAAGGTTTCATTGTCGGCAGGTCCTCCATTATTATAATTACCAAATTCCTTAAAGTCTTGGCTTTCGTGTATATCCATTACTCTTAAACCGCCTATACCTTCAAAAGCAAGGAATCCGACTGTTTGAAGCTTTGGCAACTCCACTGATTCCAAAGAATATGCACTTGAGAAGGCATACTCTCCTACTGTAGTAACATTTATTCCTTTGAAGGTTTTCACTGCTTTTTGGCTTTGTACAGCCCCATCCAAAACAGATGTAACAGATTCGGGGAGTACTGCATCCACAACGCTCGGGAGTACTATAGCTAATTTGGTCTCGTCTGAGCTTAGCACCAAACCATTGGAAACTTTAAAAGCTGCATTCTTGCCAATCTCAAACTTTGTGATGTTGGTACAATTATAGAACGGATTTTTACCCAGTGCTTCCAACGCTCCTCCAAGAAAAACAGTTGTCAGAGCATCACAAGAAGCAAATGCATTCTTTTCAATCTTCTTTATAGCAGGGAGGTCCAAACTTGTCAAAAGATGATTGTCACAAGATTCAAATGCAGATTCCCCAATTTCTTCCACATGGGGCATCTTTACGGATTTAATTCCCCTACATTCTTTAAATGCTTCTTTACCAATCTTCCTAACATTATTGAAGTCCACAGATGTGATTTCAGTATTGGCACTACGGAGCGTGTTGCGCTTTGCAGAATAGCCTTCCCAGCCATCTTCACCTCCCCAATCGGAATCATCAGCAAAAAAACAATTAGCTGCGATTTCCACTACGTCATCAGGGATTTTGATATCACCGGTCGCCATAGGCCAGCTTATCAAGACCCCATCTTTTACAGTCTGAGCCTTTGCATTCAAAACGAGCGCAAAAAGAGCCGTCAGAACTAAAAATGTAATTCTTTTCATTACTCTTGAATTTATAGATTATAGATAAAGTATATTGTCATAAGATTGCCCGATGTTTGATCAAAACAAAACAGGCCAATTCGTTTTCAAACTTGAAAGAGATAAAGTATAAAGTCAAAAGGTTTTTTCTTTCAGTTACGGCGACAAAAGTAATCATTTGATTTAATGGCACAACAACATTTAGATATATTTTTTATACATCAAAACAAATAAGGTTATGAGATTAAGATTTAAATCACCCACAAAAAACATTTTATACTATTTACATCAAGATTTAAAGACATATTAATAGTATAATGAAACCCACTATGTATTACGAATCTTGACACAACAAAATCATAAAGACCTTGACACCAAACGGCACTGAATAGATGTCAAAGTTCAATATCATTTGACAATGGGTGTTTTAGGCACAATATCATCTTAACATTATCCAAATATATATGTTCGTGCATATGTTTTAGGTATATTTGTATCGTAAGTAAAAATATAGACTAAACAGTTATATGAAAAGCTTTTTAAAAACGTTTTTAGCCTCTCTTTTAGCGGTAGTTGTTGGAGGTGTGATTTTGCTATGTCTATCAATGTTCTTGATAGTTGGACTTGTTGTAGGCATAAGTTCTCAATTTGCTTCGTCAGACATAACGAGCATCGAGCCACACTCCATTCTTAAGATTAGTGCCACATCCCTTCCGGAAGTAGCTATTCAAGACAACTTTATGTCATATTTGCAAGGAGACAAAAGCAATGATATTACTTTGAGTGAAGCGATACGGGCAATCAATGAAGCAAAAGACAACGATAATATTGATGGCATATATCTATGTAACGCTGATATTCCGAACGGTCTTCCCACTATTCGTGCATTCAGGTCAGCCATTGAAGAATTCAAAAAAAGCGGCAAGTTCGTTATCTCTTATGGTGATATCTACAGTCAAAAAGGATATTACCTGTCATCAGTTGCTCCTGAAATATACCTCAATCCCTCAGGGGTGTTGGAGATTAATGGTATTGGCTCACAAACCATGTTCTACAAGGAAGCTCTCAACAAGTTGGGTGTGCAAATGAACATCTTCAAAGTAGGTACATACAAAGGAGCCGTAGAGCCTTTTATGCTCAACAAGCTCAGTGATGCCAACAGACTCCAAATACAAGAATACATCGATGGACTTTGGGGAAATATCAAAGAGACCATTGCTTCTTCCAGAAAACTCACTGATGCAGATGTACAAGAGTATGCTGACAATGGCTATACATTTAGTGATGCTTCGATGGCTGTCAAAAAGAAATTTATTGATAAGCTCGCATATGAATATCAAGTCAACGAGCGCTTAAAAGAACTCACCAACAGAGAGGATGACGAAGAATTAAAATTCGTATCACTTTCTGATGTAGCCGGTCTAAGTCAAGTTCCGAAGAAAAGTTCGGACAATGAAATAAAGGTCATCTATGCAAATGGAGAGATCCAAGATCAACCCGGTACCACAGCCTCCACCATTACCCTCAGCTTGGCAAAGCAGCTCGAGGAGGCTCAAAAAGATGATGACGTAAAAGCAGTCGTACTAAGAGTCAATTCTCCTGGTGGAAGTGCTTATATATCAGAACAGATATGGAAACAAGTTGTTAACCTAAAAGCCAAAAAGCCCATCGTTGTCTCTATGGGTGACTATGCTGCTTCAGGCGGTTATTACATTTCATGTGCTGCTTCGTATATCTATGCAGACCCCATGACCCTCACCGGATCCATCGGCATCTTTGGAATGTTCCCCAATTTCAGCGGGGTTGCAAACAAGGTTGGCATAACCACCGATGTTGTGAAGACTTCCAAATATGCTTCTATGGGTATGATGTTTGAGCAGATGACCGATGATGAGAAAGCACTTATACAAGCAACTGTAAATCGTGGATACGAACTATTCAAAAAGCGCGTCGCCGACGGTCGTCATATGACTATAGAGCAAGTTGACAGCATTGGACAAGGGCGTGTTTGGCTGGGACAAAAAGCTATAAAGCTTGGTTTGGTCGATGCTCTTGGAGGGATCAACGAGGCCATCAAAAAGGCAGCAAGCCTGGCTGACCTCTCTGACTACACCGTTGTCAACGGAATACAAAATGTAAGTTTCTTTGATCGATTCTTCAGAAACAGCTCAGCCAATCTTAAGACATATATTCTAAGTAAAACAATGACTCCGGAAGAGCTTCGTATCTACAACGACTTGCGTACATTATCCACGACACAAGGTTATCAAGCAGCTCTTCCAATAGGTTTCAAACCCTACTAACCTTCAAAGACATCCGGAGATAATCAATAAAAGATATGGCAGAACATTCGATACTTAAGCAACTCTTACTAAAGCCTCTGGCCTCAATTTACGGGGCCGGAGTGAAGTTGCGCAATCTGATGTTCAATAGTGGTATATTCAAAGAAAAAGTCTTTCCGGTACCTGTCATTTGTGTAGGGAATATACGAGTTGGTGGCACAGGTAAGACTCCGATGATAGAGTATCTGCTAAGACTTCTTTTGCAGAATGGCTTCAAACCGGCTGTTGTAAGTCGGGGTTACAAAAGATCTACCAAAGGCTTAAAGATAGCTTCTATCAAATCCGGAGCGGAAGAGGTTGGAGACGAGCCAAGGCAGATCAAGCGTAAGTTTCCACAAACGACCGTAGCCGTTGATGCCAATCGCAGAAGAGCAATTAAGTTTTTACTCGATTTGCCTGAAGAAAACCGTCCCAACGTGATCTTATTGGACGACGGCTTCCAGCATCGATATGTAAAACCTTCCCTTAGTATTCTTCTGACAGATTACAACAATCCCATCTTTGACGATGACCTTCTTCCATTGGGAAGGCTAAGAGAGAAGGTGGATGCAAAGGATCGAGCAGATATGGTCATAGTCACAAGATGTCCCAACAATATGCCTCAGCTTCACTACCGCATATTCGAACGTGATCTTAATCTCTTTCCTTATCAACATTTAAATTTCACCACTATTGGATATTCCACACCCATTAAGGTGTTCCCTGCCCCTAACAGTCCGATAAAGTTAACGGTAAGAAGTAAGTCTTGCTATGCAATTAGCGGTATTGCAGACCCAACAAAGTTTTTTGAAGAACTTAGAAACAAGATTGGGGATGTCAAGACAATAACCTTCCCCGACCATCATAAATTTACGGTTAAGGACGCTGAGATGCTCAACTCCGGCTTTGATGAATATCTGGCTACACGACAAAAAGAAGAATTTCCGATAGCCATATGCACCGAAAAAGATGCTCAGCGACTTCACGATATCAGGAAGTGCCTCTCATCTACACTAAAAGAAAGATTATTTTTCCTTCCCATCCATATAAAATTCAAAGAGAATGGACAGGAGAAGTTTGACAATGAGATACTCAAGCATATCGCACATTTCCAGAACAAATAAATAGACTTCATCTCAATGACTGACATTTCTACGATAGGTCAATTTGGTCTTATCCAAAGATTGACTAAAGACATCAAGACGAATCACGAAACGACTCAAATGGGTATAGGAGACGATTGTGCCATCATCAAGTCATCAAAAGATCATCAAATATTGGTAACGACCGATTTGATGCTCGAGGGTGTTCACTTTGACCTAACCTATACTCCGCTTCAACATCTCGGATATAAATCAGTTATAAATGCCATATCCGATGTTTTGGCTATGAATGCTATTCCTAAACAAATCTTAGTATCTGTTGGATTATCTGCTATTTACACAGTAGAGATGACTGAAGAGCTTTTTGCAGGAATCAAACTTGCATGCAAATTTTACAACCTTGACCTTATCGGAGGTGATACCACCTCTTCTATGACGGGGCTAACCATTTCGGTAACAGCCATAGGCGAGGCTGTCCCTGAAGAAATAGTCAAGAGAAGCACAGCTAAACCTACAGACCTAATCTGCGTAACCGGCAATTTGGGCGCTGCCTACATGGGGCTTAGACTACTTGCAAGAGAGAAGAATGTATTCGAAGGGATGAATGAGGATAAAGACTTTGTACCCGCTTTTGAAGGCAAAGAATATATCATTGAACGACAACTGAAACCGGAAGCAAGAATAGATGTCATCCGCCTTTTGAAGAACAAAGGGATTCTTCCAACCTCCATGATAGATGTTACTGATGGCCTTGCCTCAGATCTTATGCAGATTGCACATCACTCAAATGTTGGGATACGAATCTACGAAGATCGCATTCCTATTGACTATCAAACAGCATTGATGGCAGAAGAGATGAATATGAATGTGGTGACCTGTGCCCTTAATGGAGGTGATGATCACGAACTCTTGTTTACCGTACCTCTTAGTCTGAGTGATCAAATACAAAGTCTTCCCGACATACATTTGATTGGCCATATTACAGAGGCGTCATTGGGCAATTATTTAGTTACAAGAGATCAGAATGAGATCGAACTTAAAGCTCAAGGGTGGCAAGGTTTTAGCAACTTAGAACAAAAACAACCTTCCAAATCAAGCAAAAGCAACAAGTAAGAAGATGATTATAAGCAATTTATAGTCATTTAAAAGAGAATTGCAATAAAGATCTCGACTATGTCCAACTGAGTTGTGAATATCCTTTTAGCATCTTTGGAGCGAGATTATCGGAAGTGAAGCTTTTAAGAGATGCCTTTCGTCCTCTTTTGGTCTCTTGCTATATATATGTACGGCCAAACTTTTAGGCAAAGCTACAATCATCTCCAAACATCTTTATGTCTTATTAAAAGACAGATTTGGATTGAATTTGCCCAACCTTTATAATCATCATCAATCGATTCAAAACATTTCATATTGCAAACCCATTATGAGTATTGACGACTATATCGAACAACATACATCTGATCAAGGTCAGCTACTCAAAGATCTTGAGAGGAGAGCACATATAGAACTCATGCGTCCCCGAATGATATCGGGTCATGTGCAAGGTCGACTACTCAAGATCTTATGTAGTATAAAAGAGCCCAAAAGAGTTCTCGAAATTGGCACCTACACCGGATATGCCGCATTGTGCTTGGCAGAAGCATTGGGAGAAGATGCATTTATTCACACACTGGAATGCGACGATGAGATGGAGTCATTTATCCATCGATTTGTTGATCAGTCACCTTATAGAGATAAGATTATCCTACACATGGGTAATGCTCTGGACATACTTCCGGGTCTTGTCAAACAAGAATCATTTGAATTGGTATATATGGATGCCAACAAAAGAGAATATTCAGAATACTTCGACATCATCATAGACCACCTTCCCAAAGGAGCTATTATACTTGCTGACAACACCCTTTGGGACGGTAAGGTTGCTCTTGACCCCATGCCACATGATAGTCAGACAATAGCAATCGATCAGTTTAATAAAAAGATACGACAAGATCATCGTGTGGAGGAGGTCATCCTACCTTTGAGAGATGGGTTGAGCATCATTAGGAAGATTTGATTGATAGCTTTTATCAATATTGATATAAAGGCTTCATCATTAGATACAAGAATAAAAAACATATCTTTATTGCAGATAAGAATATGTTTAACAAGGAAATTAATATAGAGAATCTATGAAAAGGAACAAAGCTGTATTATTAGTGGCGACTCTTTTGATGTCCACATCAATGATGTTTGCTTCATGTAAAAATACCAAGACTGTAACAGAAGGAACAATCAATACAGAAGTAACAACGCAAAACGGTCCAAAGAAGGCTAGTAAAATAGTACATCTTACAGCAGCTCAAATGATTGAAAAGATCTATGACTATAAAGCCAATCCCAACAAATGGGTCTACAAAGGAGACAAACCGGCAATCATAGATTTCTATGCTGACTGGTGTGGTCCATGTAAAAGACTTGGTCCGAAGCTCGAAAAAGTAGCTGAGAAATATGACGGACAGCTTACCGTATACAAAATCAATGTGGACGATGAGCCTGAGTTGGCACAAGTATTTGGTGTACAAAGCATACCTATGGTGCTATTTGTCCCGGCCAAGGGAACTCCAATTCAGACAATGGGTGATTTGCCGGAACAAGACATAGAGAATACAATAGCTAAGATCATCAAGTAAACTTCTAATCAATACAATAAAAGATAATCCCTTTTTGAACTCCCTAACGCAAGTTATGGGAGTTATTTTTTTAATGGCCCCTTAATAATCTCTGCACTGCATCCAGTTTGTTGAGTGCCTCTATAGGTGTCAGACTATTGAT
Organism: Falsiporphyromonas endometrii; assembly: GCF_042654485.1. Taxonomy (NCBI): domain Bacteria; kingdom Pseudomonadati; phylum Bacteroidota; class Bacteroidia; order Bacteroidales; family Porphyromonadaceae; genus Falsiporphyromonas; species Falsiporphyromonas endometrii. The sequence continues at coordinate 16,891 of NZ_JBHSGO010000004.1, forward strand.
ATCAAGGTTAAGAAGTTCTCTTCTGATATCTTCCAACAAAGGATCATCCAATTGGAAGAAGGACAGTTGATAGGCTTCCTCTTGTTGCTTTCCTCTCTTTTTTTGTTTCCCTACCAGTTTAGCTCCCGATACAGCATTCTCTTTGTCAGACTTATCTCCTTCAAGAAAATTTAGTATTTGCTCGGCTCTTCGTGTAATGTCTCTCGGCATCCCTGCCAATTTAGCTACCTGGATACCAAAGCTATGTTCAGCACATCCCGGTATGAGAGTACGCAAGAAAAGCATCTTTCCATCTACCTCTTTGGCTGATACATTGTAATTGTAGACTCTATCAAGTTTGTCAGCCAAGTCCCCCAACTCGTGATAATGGGTAGCAAACAGAGTTTTAGCCTTGCCACAAGAGGCATTATGCAGATATTCTACGATAGCCCAAGCTATAGAAATCCCATCATAGGTACTTGTTCCTCTACCCAATTCATCAAATAAGACTAAACTTCTGTCAGTAATATTATTAAGGATCCCGGCTGCCTCCTGCATCTCCACCATGAAAGTTGACTCACCCATAGAGATATTGTCCGAGGCTCCAACACGAGTAAAGATACTGTCTACCAGTCCAATATGTGCAGACTTGGCCGGAACATAACTTCCCACTTGAGCTAACAATGTAATAAGTGCAGTCTGTCTTAGCAAAGCCGATTTACCGCTCATATTCGGTCCGGTGATAATAACTATTTGTTGTTTGTTATTATCCAAGGTTATATCATTGGGAATATATGGATCTGTTGAAGGCAAAGTCCGTTCGATCACGGGGTGTCTTCCTTGCTCAATATACAACTCAAAGCTATTGTCCAATTGGGGTCTATTGTATTGGTAAAGAGCAGCGACCTCACTAAACGAAGTCAATACATCCAACTTTGCAATCATGGAGCTGTCTTTCTGGAGTTGCGAGATATATCTCTTTACCAAATCAATGAGCTGAGTAAAGATTTGAGTTTCTAAGATTTCTATTCGTTCTTCTGCTCCCAATATCTTCTCTTCATAAAGCTTAAGTTCCTCAGTAATATAACGTTCTGCACTAACCAAGGTTTGCTTTCTGATCCAAGATTCCGGCACCTTCTCTTTATGAGTATTACGAACCTCGATATAGTAGCCAAAGACACTGTTAAAACCAATCTTAAGAGAAGGTATACCGGTAGCCTCCTGTTGCTTTAGGAGCATATTGTCAAGATACTTTTTACCTGAATGCGATAAATCCCTCAAATCATCCAACTCTTGGTTAACACCATCGGCAATGACCTTTCCCCTACCCACAGCAATAGGAGCATCTGCCACCAATGTTGTGGTAATCTTTTCTAACAAACTCTCCAAGGGATCGATCTCTTCCGCCATTGACATACACACCTTATCATCAGTCGAAAACAGCATATCTTTGACAGGCTTCATAATGGAGATAGAGACTCCCAGTTGCACCATCTCACGAGGAGTAATCCGACCAACGGCTGTTTTAGCAACAAGTCGTTCCAAGTCTCCAATCTCACAAAACCTCATTCTCAATCTGGCTCTTACATCTTGGCTACCGAGCATATAAGAAACAACACATTGTCTCTTTTCGATCTCTTGCAAATCCTTAAGAGGTGAGAGGAGCCATTTGCGTAAAAGTCGTCCACCCATTGGAGATAAAGTTTGATCGACAATATCAAGTAGGCTCTTTCCGCCCGGATTGTTTGCCTGAAGGAGTTCGAGGCTTCTAATTGTAAATCGGTCCAATCTGACATAGGACTGCTCATTGAGCATCCTTAAACTCGATATGTGCTCAAGTTGGGTATGGTTGGTCAAGTCTAAATAATTAAGAATGGCACCGGAAACAATCACGACTGTCTTGTCTTCTTCAATGCCAAATCCCTTAAGGTTTTTGACTTCGAAGTGACGACATACACGCTGATAATTATTGGCATAAGAGAAAAGCCAGTCTTCCAACTCATAGGTATAGGTAGAGATCTTGAAGGTCAAACAAAGCTGAGATTTTTGATTCCGTTCTATAAGAATTTCCTTGGGAGCATAATCAACAAGCAACTTGTCTATATAAGATCGGTCTCCCTCACCTGCCAAAAACTCTCCGGTAGAGATATCCAAAAAGGAGAGTCCGTACAAATCTTTCGATACTTGATATAAAGAAGCAACATAGTTGTTCTCCTTATTGGTCAAGACATTGTCACTCATTACCACTCCGGGAGTGACCAGCTCGGTAATACCTCTTTTGACAATACTCTTAGCAGTCTTTGGATCCTCCAGCTGATCACAGATAGCCACTCGTTTGCCGGCCCTTACCAATTTGGGCAAATAGGTATCCAAAGCATGATGAGGAAATCCGGCAAGTTCAACATGGCTCGCCGAACCATTTGCTCGACGCGTCAATGTAATGCCCAAAATCTCGGATGTAACAATGGCATCCTCCGAAAAAGTTTCATAAAAGTCACCAACACGAAACAACAGTATTGCGTCGGGATGTTGACCTTTGATCTTGAAATATTGCTTCATTAGAGGAGTCTCTGCTATCTTCTTTGCCATTGTTTATTGTATTAATGAATTTGTGTGAAGACACACAAAATTATGTTCTTAGTATAACGATATATTTGAGATAAAGGTAATACTTTTGAGATACACCAAAGAAACGAATCTTTATAAAAACATCCCAAATATCATTAGAGCTGCTTCAAGTACAGATTTGGGCAAAAAGAAGAGCCATATCCCATCTCTGATAGGACATGGCTCTTAAGTAGTTAGTTTAATCAGCATCTAAGCTAAGTCAAAACATCATTTGGAGACTATTGCATTCTCATTTGATGTTAAAATCTTGAGCTCTGGGCGAACTTGTTTCTTTGATCATTTCGTCAACCGCTCTTTTCAGCTGAACATCTCTTCCTGCAATATAATCTTCCGGAGTATTATAAATCAAGATATCCGGTTCGAGCTCTTGATTTTCCAAAGCTTGTCCCTGCATATCCAAACTTGTCACCTGCGGAATACCGAAAACAATTCGCGGGTTGATTTGTGTTTCCCACCACACAGCAGTCATAGTACCGGGAACGGGAGTTCCAATTAGTTTGCCCATCTTCAATGTCTTATAAAACCATGGGAAGCCGTGACCATTGCTATAGTTTCCTTCACTTTGAAGCACACAAGAAGGTCTGCACCACTGCATAAATGGGTCCGGACCAATATATTGTCCTCTGGGGGTATACCTTATCGACAACTGACCTCCAAGTAAAATTACAAGGTCATCATGCAGCCATCCACCACCATTATAACGAGTATCAATAACAGCAGTCAAAGCATTTCTATATTTACCGAGCAAGTTCTTAAACACCTCTCGGAAACTCTTACTGTCCATGGCTCTCACATATACATAAGCTACTTGATTGCCACCCCATTTTTGCACAAGATCTTCCCTTCTTTTGAGCCAACGACGATAGAGCAATTCTGATTGATCTGATTGACTGATAGGCTTGACAATCACATCCGAAGATTTCTTTCCATTCATCACTTGAAGTTGGACCCTCTTGCCTACTTTACCATTCAATAGCAATTCGATTGGTTCGTTGGCTTTAATAGGCTTACCATCGATTGATGTAATGACACTACCGGAAGTAAATAGGCTGTCTGCTCTATCCAATGGACTACCACTGAGCACTTCAATAATTTTCAGTCCATCACCTTTGTATGATTCGTCAAAGAAGGCTCCCAAGGCAGCAGTAGCAGGCGCATTATTTTCAGGGAAGTATCTTGCTCCCGTATGTGAAGCGTTGAGCTCACCAAGCATTTCGCTAAGCAACTCGGCAAAATCAACATCGTTATTGATATATGGCAAGAACTTTTTATAAGCTTTGCGATAATAGTCCCAATCAACTCCATGCAACTTTGGATCATAAAATTTGTCTTTGACCTGCTTCCAGGCATGCTCAAAGATATATTCCCTTTGGGCATAAGGCTGAAGTTCGAAGTTTGCCCTAAACTCTACCGGCTTAGCACTTCCGTCCAAAGATATTTTCTGAATACGCTGACTATTACCACAGAAAATAGATGTGCCATCTTTAGATAATTCGAGGTTTCCACCCTGTATGCCGTTTACAAGCATCTTTGTAGAGCCATCATCCAAATCCAATTCCCACAGACCAATGTTCGTTCCATAAGCAGCCAAATAATAGAGTTTTGTACCCTCCTTATTGAGCACAGCATCATAGAGACCGCCGGAAGCCATTGTCAATCTTACGGTACGATCTGCTCTATTGGACAAATCAAACTTAACCGGTTTGACAGAATCTTCAACTTTTGACTTATCCTTTTTTGTTTTCTTGGCCTTTGAATCCGTTGATGATACTGAATCTGCAGAAGCATAAAGTTCTCGTTCTTCCTTGGATCGCTTAAATTTCATATAAGCATCAGCATCGAGAAACATCAGATAATAATCATCTTCAGCTCCCCAACTGCCGTGGCTTCTCATACCGGCTCTATCAGACGAGAAAAGAATAGCTTTTCCTCCAAATACCCATTTACCACCACCTTCACTATAACCGCTTTCTGTAAGATTGGTAAACTTACCACTACCATCAGCGGCAAAGATGGCAATATCCTTATTGTTCCATCCTCCTATACCAATAAAGTCAGTCAAGATCCACTTGCCATCCGGAGACCATCTGAAATTTTGGTCACCATCGACATAAGAATACTGATATTTGCCGGGCATAATAACCCATTCTTTGCCCGATACAAGGTCCTTACCAACAATCTCGGTTCGGTTCCTCAAATAAGCAATTTTTTTGCCATCGGGACTAAACAAAGATTGGAAACACGGAAGATCTTTGCTTGTAGTCAAAGGCTCTTCTTTGATGTTTTGAGCATAGCAGAAAAGCTTGTCAGACTTATCTGTCAGTTTTGTTGCATAGATATTCCAGCATCCATCGCGTTCGGATGAATACATAAGCATTCTACCATCAGGAGAAAACTGCACATCTCGCTCTTGCTCCGGCGTATTGGTTATTCGCTTTGTTGTACCATATTCGACATTAGCGACAAATACATCACCATGCACTACAAAAGCAACTTCTTTTTGATTCGGTGACAAAGAAAAAGATTGGCAACCACTCGTAAGTGTTTGATATTTGATCGATTCGGTCTCTGTATCTGCATAAATCTTCACATCTACTTTACAGGGATCTTTGGCATTGGTCGGAAGAATATACATTTCACCATCATAACCAAAAGACAATGTACCATCCTTGGCTATGGACAAAAAGCGAACCGGATTTTTAGTGAAGTGTGTAATCTGTAGCTCCTCTTTTTCGTTGGAAGCATCCGGACGATAATAGACATTGGAATTACCATCTTTCTCAGAAAGATAATAGAAACCTTTGCCGCTGATATCCCATACAGCATTACGATCTTCACCCTTAAAATGGGTCAATTGCTTAAAAGATTTGCCATCTTCTGATCGCATCCAAATATCGCGACAAACAGAGGCTTTCTCATGTTTCCTAAAAGGATCCTCATAACCTTTGACATCTGTATAAATAAAAGCTCCGTCGGGACGAACCGAGATCATCTCCATAGGATAAGAGCTCAAGCGATGTGAGCGTCCTCCTCTAACCGAGACAGAATAAACCTGTGGGAAAAGGTTGGAAGGGAACATACTAAAAACATGATCAGGCATAACAAATGAGTTGTACAAGATCGTGCTATCATTTAAGAAGGTATTGATATGCTCTGACCCACTATTATATGTCAAACGAAGAGGATTACCTCCTTCACTTCCAACAACATAGATATCAAAACTACCTTCTCGATTACTTTCAAAGGCAATCTGCTTCCCGTCGGGACTCCATTTGGGATTGCCATCATAAGCCGGATTGGCTGTAATCCTCTTGGCTACACCGCCATGAACCGGTACGGTATAAATATCTCCACCGTAACAAAATGCAATTTGCGAACCATCCGGGCTGATAGATTGATGCCTCAGCCAAAGCGGACTTTCATTTGCATACATACTTGAAGAGATTGCAAGAGCTCCTACAAGTGACAAAAAGAATTTCTTCATAACTGATTATACTTTAGTAGCGTTTAGAGGCAACTTCTCTCGAGCTACATCCAAACATATCTTAGACGTGTAAAGTTACTTTTTCTATCATCATTGACAAAGACGAACCTCAATTAAAAAGCCCTCTTGATCACTTAGGACCAAGAGGGCTTTTGGTATTTATTTAATAATGATCTGCATTTTACCAGATTACAATTCTTTCCTCCGGAGCAAGATACATCTTATCGCCTTCTTTTACATTGAATGCCTTATACCAATCATCAATGTTGCGAAGTGTTTGATTGACACGATATTCACCAAGGCTGTGAACGTCAATAATAGTTAGACGCTTCACCTCAGCCGGGCTCATATTCTGACCCCACACTCTTGCATAAGCAATGTAGAAGCGTTGATCCGGTGTGAAACCATCAATCTTCTCAACCTTCTTGCCTTCCAATGCTTTTTGCATAGCCAAGTGTGCAACAAGAAGACCGCCTTGGTCTGCAATGTTTTCACCAAGAGTGTTTTCACCATTTGCATGAACACCCGGTGCAACTTCAATCTTATTGAATTGGTCTACAAGCACTCTTGTCGCCTTGTTAAACTTCTCAGCATCTTTATCTGTCCACCAATTAATCATGTTACCATCTTTGTCATAGTTACGACCTTGGTCATCAAATCCGTGAGTCATCTCATGACCAATCACGACTCCGATAGCACCATAGTTTACAGGATCATCAGCATTTGAGTTGTAGAAAGGAGGCTGAAGGATACCTGCAGGGAAACAGATCTCATTGGTTGTAGGTTGATAGTAAGCATTTACAGTCTGAGGATACATATACCATCTGTCCATATCAACCGGCTTACCAAGTTCAGACATATTGAAGTCATACTCAAACTTGTTGGCACGCTTCATATCTGCATAATAGCTATCACCCTTGATATCCATCTTGCTGTAATCTTTCCACTTGTTGGGATAACCAACCTTAACCTTGAAACTTGAAAGTTTCTCTTGTGCCTTTTGCTTTGTTTCGGGGCTCATCCATGTCAAAGAGTTGATTCTTTCACTAAGAGCCTGACGAAGGTTTTCGATCAGTTGCTCCATTCTTGCCTTGTCGTTGGCAGAGAAATAACGATCTACATACACCTTACCCAAAGCTTCGCCAATAGCACCTTCTACACTTGATACAGCACGCTTCCAACGTGGACGCATAGCTTGTACACCTGCAAGTTCCTTGCTATAGAAATCGAAGTTTGCCTTGTAGAAGTTATCGCTAAGATAAGGAGCAGCTCCACTGATTGTACTTACAATCATATAGTCCTTAAGTTCTTCAAGCGAAGCTGAAGCAAACCACTTGTCAAACTTGTCGAAATAGCCTGTCTGTCCAACATCCCACTTCTCCATCTTAAGACCGCGATCTTGAAGATAAGTTGCCCAATCGAAACCTTTGTGAGAAGCCACAAAGTCTGCCACATTGAGCATATTGTAGTTTTTGTGAGTGTCTCTCAACTCCACAGATGAATATTGCATATTGGCAATGGCTGTTTCTACCTTCATTGTATTGTCAACCATTGTCTTAGCTTGGGCTTCATCAAAACCTGCCAATTTAGAGATCTCTGTCAAATAATTGATATATGCTTCACGGATCTTCTTATTTTCCGGCTTTAAATAATAATCTCTATCACCCATACCTACACCACCTTGATTGAGGTGCATGATATTGATAGTAGAGTTTTTGTCGTCCGCAAAAACATAAGTACTAAAGAAGGTTTGAGATCCTTCGCTATCAAACTTTGCAAGAAGCTTGATTAAATCTGCCTTCGTACTAACTCCTTCGATTTCTTTAAGCTCTGACATAATTGGTGCTGCACCATCTTTGTTGAGCTTAACACTATCCATTGCTTCATTATATAAGATAGCAATACGACTTTCATCTGTACCCGGTTTGAGATTTTTGGCAGAAGCTAATTCTTCAATAATTCTGTGAATACGAGCTTCAGAACTATCTCTCAAAACATCAAAAGAACCAAAACGGCTCTTATCCGATGGAAGCGGATTGTTTTTCATCCAATTTCCATTGCAATAACGATAGAAATCGTCTTGAGGTTTCACGGTAGTATCCATTGCTGACAAGTCAATTGCCGGCACACCGTTAGCCTCAGCTGTAGCTCCATCTTTCTTGCCTGAGCAAGAAGATAATAGCAAAGCCGATCCCATTGAAAGGATCATGATCAACTTAGCTTTTTTCATTGTGTTAAAGATTTATTTAAATAATTTGTTAGGATATACACCTGTTTCGGCCAACTCCTTCAACTTGGCTTGCACAGAAGCTCTGTCTTCTTGGTATGTCACACCAAACCAATGAGATTTTGTTTTCAAAACCTCGACAGAGGCTTTCCCTGTTTCTATAAGTTCATTAACTACAGAAGGGATATAAAATTCACTCTTAGGCTCATTTAATCTTTCATCAAGAAACTGTCTCCACATGGCTCCGGCATATTCAAAGAAATCCGGCAAAAAGCCCCACATATTCATTGATACCGTAGATGCTTCGGGAAGAGCCTTTTCCTTAGAAGGATCGAAAGGATCAGGACACACAATGGCATCCCCCTTGCGTATGATACCGGTATGTTCGACAACTCCGGTCAGAAGGTTTTTTGCGTCCACGGAGCAAACACCTCTCGATACGGCACCACTTTCGCTTAAAGTCTTGGACAACTCGAATCCGACCATACAATACCGTCCCGATTCATTCGCCATATTGGACAATTTTTGGGCCAGAACTTCAAAACTGTTCCTACCATAAAAATCATCGGCATTGATAACGGCAAAGGGCTCCTTAATCTTATCTGCACCCATCAAAACAGCATGTCCGGTACCCCACGGTTTTTCTCGATCCTTAGGACAGATATAACCTTGTGGCAACGAATCCACCTCCTGGAAAACAACCTCTGTTTCCACCGTAGCTTCATACTTTGCCAATACTTTTTCTCTAAAGGCCTCTTCGAAATGATGTCTGATGACAAAAACAATCTTGCCAAATCCGGCCTGAATAGCATCATAGATAGAATAGTCCATAATAGTTTCTCCATTTGGACCCACTCCGTCTAATTGCTTCAAACCGCCATATCTACTACCCATTCCGGCAGCCAATACAAACAATGTTGGTTTCATAAAATATCTAATTAGTCTATTAATCATATGGGACACTACAGCAAAGAGAAACCGGACAAATTATATCTTCGACTACAACCTCATTTCTCAAAGACCTGTAGTGACATCAAAAAATGGTACAGCCTAACAGCTCTGTCTCGGCATTATCGAAAAGAAAATATAGGAGTCTATAATTCAAACTTTGCGGATCGTTTGAAGCTCGCTTCAGATAAAGACCAACTCGAAAAATTCTTTCAGGCAGTTTACGAAATAATTCCAAACAGCTTCTAAATACCATGCTAAAAGGCTACTGCCTATCATATTGCTCAATTGTCAAACCAAACAACACAATGTACCAAATACAAATGTACTTAAATGAAACTATCAGTCAAATTAATATCACATAGAAACTGCTTAGAATTTATTTCGTACTGACTTGAAAAGAGGTTGTTGATTAGACATTAAATCTAAAATGCATGATATCACCATCTTGCACAATGTATTCTTTCCCCTCAATATGAATCTTACCGGCATCTCTGACAGCAGACTCAGATCCATATTCTATATAATCCTCATATTTAATCACTTCCGCACGGATAAAACCCTTCTCAAAATCAGAGTGTATGACACCTGCACATACGGGAGCCTTTGAACCTTTGTGATAAGTCCAGGCTTTGACTTCCATCGGACCGGCTGTAAGGAAGGTTTCCAAGTCGAGAAGTTTATAAGCCGACTTGATAAGACGGTTGACGCCACTCTCCTCAAGACCAATCTCTTGCAAAAACATCTGACGCTCATCATAAGTTTCCAACTCAGCTATCTCACTCTCAATCTTAGCAGCAACGACCAATATCTCGGCATCTTCATCCTTTACCGCTTCACGAACCTGCTCAACATAAGCATTTCCATCCACAGCACTTGATTCATCTACATTACATATGTACAATACAGGCTTAGCAGTCAAAAGACATAGTTCCTTAGCAGCCTTGAGTTCTTCTTTTGAATCAAAAGTCACGACACGAGCATTCTCACCCTTCTCTATGACCTCTTTATAAGCTGTAAGGACATTCAACATCACCTTAGCTTGCTTGTCACCCCCCGTTTGTGCCTGCTTGTAAATTCTCTGATACCTACTCTCGATTGTCTCCAAATCTTTAAGCTGAAGCTCTGTATCAATGATAGCCTTATCACGAACAGGATCGACACTTCCATCGACATGAGTAATATTGTCATCGTCAAAACACCTTAAAACATGCAAAATCGCATCTGTCTCACGGATGTTAGCCAAAAACTTATTACCCAAACCTTCACCCTTACTTGCTCCTTTGACCAAACCGGCAATATCGACAATCTCAACTGTTGTTGGAACAATCTTTTCGGGGTGAACCAATTCTGCCAACTTATTAAGACGCTCATCCGGCACTGTTATGACACCAACATTAGGTTCAATGGTGCAAAACGGAAAGTTTGCAGACTGAGCCTTCGCATTCGAAAGGCAATTAAAAAGTGTGCTTTTCCCAACATTGGGCAAGCCTACTATACCACATTGTAATGACATCTATGTTTCCTTTTTTTGTTTCTATTTCGTTGCAAAGATAAGCGAAACTTAAGAAGCTCTTTAAGTTTGCTAAGAAGCCGTTTTGAGATTATCACAAAAGGACAAGCACTTTCTAAAAATGTATGTAAGCTAAAAGCAACAAAACTTGATAAAACCTTACTAAGATATGGAACATACATCCAAAGTAAAAAGGGCAAATTCACGTAAATCCAACTGAAATATGATAAGTAATGTAAATATATTTAAGCGTTTAAACTGCCTAAAAACTGCTCTTTAGTCAACTTGAAACAGGCATATTCTCCACAAACCCCATAAGAGATAGGACGGTTTCGTCCTATCTAAATGTTAATATATGTATAGGCGTTATTTTATGGACAAAAAGGCGGCTTAAAAATAGCTTTCAGGCCCCCTTTTTGGGAAGGTCGCGCGACTTGCAATCCATTCTCGCGCTACCTTGAACCTATACTCGCGCGAGGTTGCACCTGAAGTAGCGCGACTTTGCATGTCAAGGTCGCGCGAGATCGGATCGAAAGTCGCGCGAGAACAGATTGCTTCTCGCGCGAGCTTATTTGTTAAAATAGCGCATAAAAAAGTCCGTTTCGTACTAATAAAACGGGCAAAGTCGGTAAGAAGGTCGGATGACCCTAACCCTCGAATTTGATGTTTTGTGATTGAATCGCGTTTGTTTGTATAGCTTTTTGATCATAAGTCAAGGCAACAGTATTTAACAAATAGAGTTCTCTCACTACGAACTTCACAGCCCAATGAAACGACTCCTCTGTAAGTCTGCTTTTGATGTTTGCCTTAGTTGACTCAGAAAGGCAGTTGTGGAGACAAAGTTTACCGGATTGAAGGTGCAATCCTCCAAGCGGCAGCATAATTGTAAGTATGGTAAAAATGATAATTATCTCCATGGTTTTTTCATTTAATAGTTGCCAAGATACCAAATTCGAAGGACTTTAGCAACGATCAATCAGATTGTGCTACGTGCTATCCAAGAGAAACTAAGCGAAATCGAGAGAATAATACAGGAAATATTACACACGCTTAATCAGCTTACAACAAGAGATTTAAACGAATAACTTGCCATCACAGAAAGAGAAAACCCACATAAAATTTTGGAAGTATGAATAATAATCGTATCTTTGCAGTGCAATTGATCGCGGAGTGGAGCAGTGGTAGCTCGTTGGGCTCATAACCCAAAGGTCGTAAGTTCGAGTCTTGCCTCCGCAACTAAATAAAAGCTGTATCAAACAATTTTGTTTCGATACAGCTTTTTTTATTCCCACAAATAGATGAGACGATAAGATTCAAGAGAGCTAAACCAATTGGCATATTTTATTACCTTTATGATATTTATAGGCATTTATATATGCTTTATCAAACAAAATCAAGCACTTTGCTAAATAATGATTCATATGGACTTAATATTATCCATTTTATACGCTCTTCTTGTTATTAGCTTAATAGTGGTTATCATCAGCGAAAATCGCAATCCACTTAAAGCCACCTCATGGCTTCTTGTGATAACACTTATCCCAATAGTAGGGATTTTGCTCTATTTTTTGTTTGGACAAGATCAGAGACGCAGACACATTATGAATCGGAGGGTTTACAAAAGACTGATGCGCAGACCTAAGTTCTTGTCTATCCCCAACGAAGTGCTTTCGAAGATGAGTGATAGTCAAATAACACCACTGATGCGTCTACTCAAAAGAAATTCCGACAATCCGGTTCTTTTCGCGACCCAATCCCAAATATTTACTGATGGGAAAAGTAAAATATCCTCTCTACTTGAAGACATCAAGATGGCTCGCAACCATATACATATACAATATTACATCATAGAAAATGACGAATATGGCAATGAACTGGCCGATCAACTTATCGAAAAGGCTAAACAAGGCGTGCGTGTCAGATTGATTTATGACCATGTAGGATGCTGGAACACCCAAAGATCATTCTGGGAGAAACTCAGAAAAGGAGGGGTGGAAGTTTACCCGTTCATGCCGGTAGTCTTCCCTCTTTTTACGAGCCGAGTTAATTATAGGAATCACAGAAAGCTTGTCATCATAGACGGGAAAATAGGATACTTCGGAGGGATGAACATTGCCAAGCGATATATCGACGGCAATAAACTTGGTCTTTGGCATGATACTCATATCAGGATAGAGGGTTCTGCCGTAGCAAGTCTACAAACGAGCTTTTTGATTGACTGGTATGTTGTATCAAGAAAGGTGATCAATATCGAAGGTTGCTTCCACGGTCCGGACACCCCCACCCCAAAAGAGACAGACATCCCGATGCAGATTATACCGGGAGGACCTATTGGTGAATGGAGATCTCTTGAACAAGCCATCACATTTCTGATGAGTCGTGCCACCAAGTATGTATTCATTACGACACCCTACTTTTTACCAACCGAAACACTCAGCAACGCTATCACCACAGCTGCGCTTGCCGGAATAGAAGTAAGGCTCCTGATTCCAAAGAAAAGCGACACTAAGTTTGCACAGGTAGCATCCCTATCATACATTCAGGATATGTTAAGTGCAGGAGTTAAGGTCTTTTTCTATACCGGAGGCTTCTTACACGCCAAAATGGTTGTAGTAGACGACAAAGTAGCCTCTGTAGGATCTACCAATATGGATTTCAGAAGTTTAGAACACAACTTTGAGCTAAATGCTATGATATACAAACCGGAGATGGTCATAGCTTTAAAAAACTGCATTATAGATTTACTTAATGATTCCGAAAAGATCGAAATCGAAAGGTGGCAGCAAAGAAGTAGATTTCAAAAGTTTATGGAGAGCTGTATAAGACTATTTGCACCGCTATTATAAAAGGAATTATTCCAAAACAGATTTAAAGGACACAAAATACATGAACAATATAATGCAATGGGAAAAGCTAATCTCAGACAAAAGACTTGGAGTAGATAGCTCAAGAAGCCCCATAATCAAAGGAGTACGAACAGATTTCGAACATGACTATGATCGAATGGTCTTTTCATCTCCCTTTAGAAGACTTCAAAACAAAACACAAGTATTTCCCCTTCCGGGCAATGTGTTTGTACACAACAGACTGACGCACAGTTTGGAGGTTAGTTGTGTTGGAAGATCCTTAGGAACAATCGTTTCGAGGGCTCTTAGAAAAAAGCATGGCGAAACACTTTTTCCCCAAGATGGGACAATCAGTAGTATTGTAAGTGCAGCATGCTTGGCTCATGACCTTGGAAATCCTCCTTTTGGACACAGTGGAGAAAAAGTCATTGGAGCCTATTTTAGTGAAGGGAATGGAAGGAAATGGAAAAACCAAGTCGAAGATGAAGGGGCAAGATGGGCCGACTTCACTCACTTCGAAGGGAATGCCAATGCCTTTAGACTTCTCACACATCAATTCGTTGGAAGACGAAAAGGTGGATTTGCCTTAACTTACAGTACATTGGCCAGCATCATCAAATATCCATACAGCAGCCTATCGGTAGGAGAGCAGGGGAAATTCGGATTCTTCGAAACCGAAGAACAGACCATGATAGAAATAGCAGGGCATCTGGGAATGATAAAGATATCGGACTACCCTCTGAGATATTGCAGACACCCTCTTGTCTACCTGGTCGAAGCCGCCGACGACATTTGCTACCAGATAATGGATTTAGAAGATGCCTATAAACTCAAAATATTAAGCTACGATGAGACACTTCAATTGCTTACGGACTTTTTCCCTAACGATGTCTCAGACCAACACCTTGAGATCTTACAAGAGATAGATGACACAAATGAGAAAATTGCATACTTAAGATCCAAGGTAATCAACCTACTGGCAGAAAATTGCGCCCGTGCATTCATCGACAATGAAGACAAAATACTAAGAGGTGAGCTCAATGGTGCACTCATATCGCATATAAATAAGAGAGAAAGAGAGGCATACAAAAAATGCTCCAAGACGGCGTATGCAAAAATATATCCCGCAAGAGATGTTCTGGATGTAGACCTTGCAGGACATCAAATATTCGCAGCTCTACTGGATAAACTCCTCGAAGCATTAAACCATCCCGAATACTTATACAGCAAATCCTTACTATCCAGAATAAGTTCACAATACGATACAAAGCAACAATCAATGTATGGCAAGATACAATGTGCACTCGATTACATATCAGGAATGACTGATATATATGCCTTGGATATGTATCGCAAAATAACAGGAATGAGCCTACCGGCCATATAAAAATGGCTTGGAGCATGCAATGAGTTTGGATCCAATCCGGATATATCATTAAATAGATGGCTCATGCCAAAACGTTATAAACGGGTTCTAAGGTTGAGGCACTATTTTATTATACTTAATTGTAGTAACTTTGTAATGTATTTAGGGTAGTTGAGCGCACGCGAGCAGGGAAACATCCTTAAATCAATGATTGACAATAAGTTAAAATCACAATACAAAATTTTTTAAGTAATGATGAGAACAAAGAATCTTATTCGTGTAGGAGTAGTCTCAATAGCTGCTCTGTCGTTGGCGTCTTGTTCTTCTAAACTACGTCCTTATTCTGCGGACTTAGTTAAAGTAGAACCAAAACCTCTTGAATTAGTTGGAGGGAAAGTGCCTGTGACTGTAAATGCCACATTCCCATCCAAATGGTTTAAGAAAAAAGCAGAACTTACTGTTACACCGGTATTACAATATCAAGGTGGAGAGGTTTCTGGTCCTTCTTTCCAATATCAAGGCGAAAAAGTTTTAGGAAATGCACGCACAATCTCATTTGCAGATGGTGGCGTAACCAAAATGGACTTTTCGTTTGATTACAAACCTGCAATGCAACAATCTGAGCTCTATCTTGAACTTAAAGGAAGAAGTGGCAATAAAACATACAGCCTTCCAAAGGTAAAAGTAGCTAATGGCGTTATCTCAACAGAAGGTCTTGCTTCTGCCAAAGATGCTTCTGCCGCTATCGCTCCCGATGCATTCCAAAGAATCATCAAAGAGGCTCACAACGCAAATATCCTGTTCCTTATTCAACAAGCAGAAATCAGAAGCAAAGAGCTTGGCAAAACAGAAATCAAAGACTGGAACAAGATTGTCAAAAATGCAAATGATGCCAAGAACCAAAATGTATCTGTAGAAGTACAAGCATACGCATCTCCGGATGGTGGTTTGGAACTTAACGAAAAGCTCTCCGAACGTCGTGAGAAAAATACTACATCAACCCTTAAAAATCAGTTTGCAAAAAACAAGATCAAAGGTGTAGATGTTACTGCTAATTATACAGCTCAGGACTGGGAAGGATTTAAAGAATTGGTCGAAAAGAGCAATATCCAAGACAAAGACCTTGTTCTTAGAGTCTTGCAAATGTATCCGGATCCGGAAACAAGAGAAAAAGAAATCAAAAACATCTCTGTTGTATTTAAGCAACTTGCTGAAGAAATCTTACCTCAGCTTCGTCGTTCAAGACTTACAGCTAATGTAGAAATCATTGGTAAGAGCGATGAAGAGATCCAAAAGCTTTCTAAAAACAACCCGAAAGCACTTAATGTAGAAGAACTTCTCTACTCAGCTACATTGACAAATGATCAAGGCGAACAAGAAAGAATCTACAAGGAAGCTATCAAATTGTTCCCTAAAGATTACAGAGCTTACAACAACCTTGGTATGCTAAGCTATGCCAACCAAGAATACCAAGCAGCTAACCAATGGTTTAACCGTGCTAATGATGTGAAGCCGGGCAATCCTGAAACAAGCATGAACCTTGGTCTTATTGCACTTGAAGAAGGAAACAAAGATAAAGCAATGCAACTCTTTGGAGCTGCAGGTGAAGTACCCGAGCTAAAAGAAGCCAGAGCTCTTCTTCTTCTCAACCAAGGTAAATACCAAGAAGCTGTAGAGCTGTTTGGTGACACTAAGAGCAACAATGCAGCTGTAGCACAAATCCTTAACCGTGACTACAACAAGGCTATTGCTACTCTCAACGCTATTGCAAGACCTAACGCAACTACAAGCTATCTAAAAGCAATCATCGGTGCTCGCACAAACGATGCTACTCAGGTTATCAACAATCTTCGCACAGCTGTCCAACTTGACAGATCAATGGCAAAGAAAGCAGCTAAAGACCTTGAGTTTGCTAAGTATATGGCAGACGAAGCTTTTAAGCTAATCGTGAGATAATAAGATTAGAATAAGCTAATCTTTGAAACAGCAAAGGGGGTATGCCGACCAAATGGCATACCCCCTTTTTGATTCCTAATTGCCAAAAACACTTTTGGTATCAGAGCTTCTGATCTACCAACCACTTACCATCTTGTTTAACAAGGTCTATTCGATTATTTGACCCCGTCTTATCCTTGTAGACAATCCAGCCACGACTCTCGCCAATGCTATCCTCAACAACCTCAAACTGAAAGCTCTTCATCCCCTCTTCATCTATCTTGGAGCTGTCAAGGCCTTTAATAAAATTCAATAAGCCTTTGGTACTCTCCGTAGCATACTCGGCTGCGCCATCATAGTCATGATTGTAAGCTCTCGAAACAAACTCTCGAGCTGCCTGCTCAGCATCGGCACGATCGCTATGTTTGCAAGATGTAAACCCAATGATACAACAAAATGCAACTGATAAAACAAGGGCAAAAGAGAAATAGTGAAAAGAATTTGTTTTCATAATGATTTATATAATGATATTTTATGCAATACAAAAGATAGCTTCAACAAGGAAGTTACCCCTCGCCTTATGTTACCAAAAGTACAAAACACAACCTATTTAATGTACTATTGAAAGCCTGACAAACTAACTTCAACTCCAAGAACCCGTTGAAAAGATATTGTAAGTGCAAGAGGAAATCAAACCAAGAATCTTCTCTAACGCCCTTTTCCTTTCCCTTCATAGCATCAACTAATGACATAATAATGAGTTGTAATCGCTACATTTGTACCTTGATAGGATCCTTATGGGGCTTAGGACCTGTTTTGAATTTATTGGCTGATATTGATTTGTATCAATTACAAAGAAACCTCCTTCAAACACTTTGAAGGATAGTTCAAAACAGTTATTCAGTGCATGATATATTCAACACTCAAACGTGCACTTATAAAGATATGGACTACCGAAAGAGGCGCAAACTCTATTCATCCATGATCTTTGCCCGCCTATCCCCGAGAGTCTCCACAATATTACCTTTGTTATGGTATTACAAAGATGAGCAAATAGGCAATGAATAAGAACAAAACGACATCATACAAGGTTCCCTTCGGGCTGCTTATGGCGGTGCTGATATGCTTTTTATCACAAAGTGTATCTGCACAAAATACAGTCAAGGGGAGTGCAAAAGATAAAAGCTTCGACCCTTATAATTTCAAAAAAGAGAACCAAGTCAGCGAAGAGCAAATTATATACCGGGGCAACAAGACCAAAGCCTTTTGGATCAACCCCAACACCGGAGACGCCATTCGCACGAGTATGGATACCGTCACTTGGGGGTTCTTTAATAGACAGTCGGCTGATGGTAGATCTTTGTCAACCGGCTATCTCGGCAATTACAATTCACCTTGGGTATCCAAAATGTTTTTTGATTTGCCTTCCGAAAGAAGTTTTTTCTTCTACAAAGATGCTCTTTACAAACTAATGTACGACCCTTCAGAGGCAAGGTTTTACGATACAAAATCTCCCTTTACCAAGGTTATCTTCACAAGAAATTTCGATACAGACAATAGGAACAGCCGCATCAATTCAACATTCTCTTCTAATTACGGCAAACGATTCAACCTGGGTTGTGATTTTGATTATACATACTCCAACGGTTACTACGAAAGTCAAAAGACCAAAGACTTCTGTTATAGAGTATTTGGATCGTACAAACTTGATCGGTATGAGATATATGCAGCTTTTGGAAACGACTATTTCAACATAACAGAAAACGGTGGTATCGCCAATGATCGATACATTACCCATCCGGAAGAGTTTGATAAAGGAAAGACAGATATCCGAACAAAAGATATCCCTGTAAATTTTCCGGGCTCAAAGGTCTTCAATACCTTGCGACAAGGTCATGCCTTTCTTACCCATAGATTTAACCTCGGATACCACAAAGATATAGAGGTAAAAGACGAGAATGGAAAAGTTATGGAGGACAAAGATTCTACTGTCTTTATCCCTGTTGGAAGTATCGTGCACTCTCTAAGATATTCCAAAAACCATAGACGCTTTATTGCAAAAGAGGGGATTGACTGGAAGAAATTTTATCCGGAGACATTCATCCTTAATACGGATGGCAAAGCTATTCCAAATGATACCACAGAGATGACAGAAATTGCCAATACACTGGCACTGTCGCTTAGAGAAGGCTTCAGACCATGGGTCAAATTTGGGCTCACCGGTTATGCTCGATTAGAAAACAGAAACTACCATCTGATGGACTCTATCAAAGGGAACTGGCTCAAGGATAGTGATTATGATCTGTATCTTGGTGGAGAGATCAACAGCATGAAAGGGAAACACTTCAACTTCTTGGCAAATGGCGAAGTATCGGTACTTGGGGAAAATATTGGTACAGTTAGACTTAATGGAATACTAAGCACCAATGTCACACTATTTAAGAAAAAGATGGGACTGGATGTTTGGGCCAATATGAGTAATACCAAAGCTTCATATCTTCTCAAACATCAGCATGGCACGCTCAGATGGTGGGACAAATCCTTCGACGATCCCAAAAGAATAGATTTTGGAGGTAAGTTATACAGCGATTGGCTGGGACTGGAGATTAAGGTCAACACAGCAACACTCAAAAATCATATCTTCTTTGATTACCAAGGTCTTCCAATGCAAAAGAGTGGTGCCATTCAAGTTTTGTCAGCTGAGATAAAAGAATCAAAGAAGCTGGGGATATTAGGGCTTCAGTTGCAAGCTGCATACCAAAAAAGCAGCGATCAAAAGGCTATTCCACTCCCCGACTTTTCTGTGTACGGCAATCTATTCTTAGATTTTTACATTGCAAAAGTGATGCATACCCAGATTGGGGTAGATGCGAGATTTCACACCAAATACAAAGCTCCCGGATATGATCCCGCAACAATGCAGTTTTACAATCAAAACGAAATCAATGTGGGTGGCAATGCTCCCCTTATGACTCTCTATCTCAATGCACACCTCAAAAGAGCCAGATTCTTTGTCGAGATGTACAACATAGGAGAGGCCATATTCAATCAAGATCGTTTTAGCCTGCCACACTACGCAATAGATCCAATGGCATTCAAGTTTGGGATTGCCGTAGATTTTAATGACTAAAGATTAGAAGTATCTGATAAGAAGCTATGAACAAAAGGGAAATTCCTCGGAAAAGAATCATCATATATATTGTCCTTCTAATTATGACCATCCTAATGATGATCCTATTGGGAAGACACAAGAATACTACTCATAATCCTTATGAATTGCCATCAAAGAATGCTCAAAGAGACTGGAAAGAAATCAAAAAAAGTGGCAAGCTAACCCTTCTGACTTCTTACAATGGGCTGGATTATAAAATTGAAGGCGACTCAGTCAAAGGTTTTGTCTACAAAGTGAGTAAAGAATTATCCAAACTTGCGGGGGTAAATGTGGACATCAAGATTGAAAACAACTGGCCCAAAAGTGAGTTGGCTCTTTCCAGAGGAGAAGTGGATGTCATAGCAATACCGACCCTTATTACGACCGATCTTGACAAAGCTCACTTCAAAGCACTCAATCCAATCGAGATGAGCCAATTTTACTTGGTCAAAAAGAAGGGGCAAGCTGATGATATTGATTCTATTGTCATTCCGCAAGGCATCCCTGCCAAGCTGATAGTACAAAACATTGCAGACGAATGGGGCAAAGAGATAAAGATTGTAGAAGATTCGATCTATGGGCCCGAACAACTTTCAATACTCGTCAATGACGGCAAGATATCAAACACAATTGTAGCCTCAGGGCAGAAAGAGAGATTAATCAAACTCTTGCCAAACATCGATTGTTCGACACCGCTCTCCGTTACACTCAGAAAATCATGGTTGGTACGAAACAATAGTACCGCACTTGCAGATAGCCTAAACAGATGGCTGCCCATCGCAATCAAAAAGATATAGATTCCAATGTAAAGACAACTATCTCTTTGTCCTGCTCTTTGACCATAAACTTATCCGATGTAACCTCCCCCAAAAGCCATGCAATAGTATCATCAACAGACAGGACAAGACGATAGGGTCTTTGCTCCAAGGGAACTTTGCGATCCTTTAATATTTGAGAAATCTTCTTAGAGCCTTTTAATCCAAAGGGCTTCATGCGCTCCCCTAAATCAAAGGACCTCACATATACATTTTCAGCTTGTGATAGAGGCAATAAGAAAGTATCTTGAGCGACCTTCAAGGATGCCATATCGGAGCGATCGATCACCTTCCAAGACAATCTATTGGCACCGAAGGGATTGGAGCCACATGGGATATTCATACCTCCTCGCTCCGAAGATATATCAAGCTTCATTGGCTCAAACGAGTCCGACTCAGAAGACAAATCAGAAAGCCTCAGCTCAGAAGATCCCCTTACCACTTGATATTCGGAGGAATAATAGACCGCTCCCGATTGCCCATCAATATCTCTCGCTATCTCTTCTATTACCTCTCGCGAAAAACCATAAGGGTTAAGCAATTCGAAGAGATATGATACCGGAGCCATGCAAGACTTCACAGCACGGATATCTATAACACCCTTCTCCTCCAACCTCTTTTTGTCCGGCATAAGATAGGTATCCAACAACAATCTAATTCCTTGTAAGTTTTCGATCATTCGACTAATACCATCTATTACAGAGGGATTAAATTCCTTTAGAAGAGGGATAAGCTCATGACGCACCTTGTTGCGTTTAAACTGTGTATCGACATTAGTAGAATCCGTACAAAATGATTGCCCTTTAAGTTTAAGATAATCCAGGATCTGTTGCTTTGTAACATTGATCAATGGTCTCAGCACAAAATTTTCTCTAACAAGTGGCATTGCACACAAGCCATTAAGTCCGGTACCTCTGATAAGATTTAAGAGAACTGTTTCCACATTGTCATCCAGGTGATGAGCTACAGCAATGTACGAAAGTCGATGACTCGTGCGAAGCTGCTCAAACCAAGTGTATCGCAAATCTCTCGCCGCCATCTCTATCGAAAGAGCATGCATCTCTGCATACTCATAAGTATCAAAAGATATGCACTCCAATGCAATTTTATATCGCTGACAAAAGTTTCTGACAAAACATTCATCTCGTACACTCTCTTCTCCCCTTAAATGAAAATTGCAATGTGCGGCCACCATATCAAAGCCCAACTCTTTAAGGAGCAAAGCCAAAGCTATGGAGTCAGCACCACCACTCAACCCTACAAGCAATCGATCACAAGATGGATCAATCCCATTAGATAGCAGCAAATTTTTTACCGAGGAGATCATACAAAAAGAGAATTAGGATCTCAAATGAGACATCTTCTTATAACAAGCATTGACCATTCTAACATCTGAATGGGCCTTATCTTCAAATTCCACCTTAATATCAGGACGTCCATAGTACAAGGTGCCAAAAAGTTCCCTCAATTTTGGAAGTTTCCATGTACCTGCTCTATCTTGAATATGAGCTATATCGACTCCGGCTTGCATGGTGCAAAATGAAGGACATTCTAAAAGAATATCGGGAGAAATACCATAGTGAGCCATATCAAGAGCAAGAGCATTGATATGAAAATCGGCATTGTGAGCAACAATCAATGGACGATCTTTCAACAATGGAAGAAGATACTCCGTATAGACTGTTGTTGGCTCTATACCGGACCTCATCATACGACTATTCTCTACCTTGTGAAGAACAACCAGCTCCGGTGGAATCTCTTCATCCTGCTTCAAAAGATATGAGGCCTCTCTGTATGGTTGCATCTTTTCTGTAAGTGCAATAAATGCAAACTGAACAACCGCCTTTCTCAAATCAAGATAATGCAAATCACCCTCTTCAGGCGGCAACCCGGTCGTCTCTGTGTCTATAATCAATGTACTGCAACGCATCCGATCATTAACTATGGAGGGATCAATGTGTAAAGCGGTATGCTTACAACAATCCACATCCACCACTATTGTCTTTCGTTTGTGGCCAAAAAAACCGGAATAAATCTTGTTGCCATACTGATCTTTGGGTGATTCTCCTTTGGCAAACCACCCAAATACAACTGCAAACGCAAGGGTTGCCAATAGTAGCCAGATACTCATTTAAATAGATACTTTGCGTCACGAGATGCGGCTTCTCTTGCCCATGCCTCGGGTACAAAATGCCAATTCTTATCATTGACAGCTTCGATTTTGCCTTTCTTTTCGATGTACAAATGAATGTAGTGACGAATATCACTCCTACATTCTTTGATGATATGCGAACGAAGATCCTCAAACGGGATTTTGCAACCCTCAGTCATAAGATCACCACCGCCACCGCCACGATAAGAATTAACAGCTACCTTATATTTCTTGGTCATTGAGAATGGCTGACCATTAGAAAGTTGAAGAATAGAAACTCTTGATCCAACAGGCTTCGTAAGATCGACAATGTAATCAACACCTCCCGCCGAACTCATATTGAAAACCGGATAAGCAAGTTTGAATATCCCATCATTATTGTCCTGAAACAAAAGCAAATGATCCTCTTCCGAATTCATTCCGGCTACCCATCTTGCATACGAAAGCTCTAAATAATCTTTGATTTGCTGACCTGTAAGCTCCATCTGATAAAGAGAATTTTCAAAACGGTACAATCGGAACAAATCCCTGATATAGAGCGGACCACTCTTGATATTAATCTTCAATGAAAATGGAGCTGCAAAAGAGATATCCGCATCTGCATATTCTCGCTCAACCCTTTGTATCAATGACATATATGCTGTTTGTCCAAAAAGACAACTACTACTGTTCAAATCACCGACCAAGGTACCAATAGGACGAGAGACATATTGACGAATTGCTTCCGCCTGCTTAGCAAAATGCTCATCATACTCCTGGTTGGGGCTATAATCATTTAAATCTATCAGCTGCCCATTAATTTCTTTGGAGACAACCTTCCCATTCTTTCGCCTAACCTTAATTGTAATATCTGAGACATTACTAATATTACCTCCGGGGTTGGACATCAAGATTTCCTCTCCATGCATATTCTTCATCTTAGTCATCAAAGGCTTATGATCATGACCCAATAAGATTGCATCAAAACCTGAAACCTCTTTGAGCAAAGCTTCACCGGCATCCTCAATATAGTGGTGATTGAGGTTGGTAAGACCGGAATGCATCAAAGCTAAAATAACATCGGGTTTCTCTCTCTTAAGAACAATATCCATCCACTTTTGAGCAGAAGGGACTATACCTTCAAAACCCAAGTCCTGCCAGTAAATTTGAGGAACCCACTCCGGAACAGCAGGAGTAATAAAACCAATAATAGCAACCTTTACACCATTAACTTTCTTCACTATATAAGGTTTAAAGTATGGCTTATTGGTACGAGTGTCAATCAAATTGGCTGCTAACACAGGGAAATCACATTCTTTGGACCAACGGTCATAAACAGCATGACCAGTCTCAATATCATGATTGCCAATCGTCGCAGCATCATACTTTAGATAATTATAAGTTTGAGCCGCAACATGTGGGGACGTCGTATCAACATAATTATAATAGTAAGAGGCGGGAGTACCCTGAAGGATATCCCCTCCATCCAAAAGCAAAAGATTTGGATTCTCCTTACGCGCCTTTTCCAAATAAGTTGCCAACCTGGACAACGAACCTTTACCAGGTTTATTGTCTAAGAAATTGTAAGAAAAGTAATTTCCATGCACATCAGTAGTGTGAACGATACGAATTGTAACGGTATCCTCATCACTCTTGCATCCGAACAAAGTCAATAGTGATAGTGCAAATACCAAAGCATGCACACATCTAAGTTTAAGAAATCGCATTTTAATATTGATTGATATGTGTTACTAAAGACTATTTATACACCAAAAGCAAAGCCTAAAGATAGATAAAGAGTCTCTATGTTTGTTATTTTCGCAATAGGGACTTCATCTCCGGCGAAAAATCATAAAACGACCTTATCGTATGGACCACAGACAAAGCATCCTCCAAAGTTATTATTTCAGCCTCTTCGCCCAACAGGTCAGAGATCACATGGCCTATGACCAAATGGTGATTTTGTGCAGAGCCACTGTATCCTCCATATTGATTACCGGGTCTTGAAGCCGGGACATCGGGCATTACATAGTCCTTGACAGTACATTGCTCTACTCTATTAAGGAAGGGACCACCAACCTTAATTGCTCCATTTTCTGCCAAAACTGTCAATGCAATCTCCATATTGTGATCAAAGACAGCTGTAGAATAATGGATAACACCTTTAGCCTCCGAATTAAAGGTAAAGCAAATATCTCCACTATCCTCAAAATCAATCATCTCCGAATGATTAAAATTGGCATAACGAGCATACTCAATTTGTCCAACAGGGCCAAACCACCAAGTAAGAAGGTCTACAAAGTGTGAATATTGGGTAAACAAAGTACCACCATCAAGATGAAGATCGCCATGCCATTGGCGAGGAAGGTAGTATCTTTGATCCCTATTCCACAAACAATCCAAACGCACATGATAAATCTTACCCAACTTGCCGCTCTCAATAAGTGATTTGAGCCAGACAGAAGAGGGTGTATATCTATTCTGAAGAACGCCATAAACACGTCTTCCACTTTTCCGCTCAGCCTCTCTCAATCGTGTTGCTTCGGAGTCCCAAAGCACAACGGGCTTTTCTATTAGAGCATGAAATCCGGAAAGCAATACAGCCTCTCCAACATCCGCATGCAACCCATTGGGGACACAAACAGAAACAATATCTATATCTCCTTGATGCAACGAAAGCATCTTACGATAATCATGATAAAAAGGTAGAGACAGAGCATCTTCAGACAAGGAAAGATCTAAAGGGTCCTTGACATCGCACAATGCAGTCACAACTCCCCGACCATCCTTTTGTATCATTTCCAGATGCCTCTTGCCGATATGACCACAACCGACAATAGCAAATCTGACCGGCTTGATACAAGCGTTATTCTGTTGTTTGGTCATTTGATTAATTATAAAAAAATTCAATAACTGCTGCTACAACGCGAGCGACCTCTTCCTCTTCCATAAATGCATAGCAAGGCAAAGAAAGAATCTCTTCTGACAGTTCATCAGATCTCTTACAAACACAAGAATGAGAAGAAGAGATCGAAGAATAGCATTCAACCTGATGCATTGGAACAGGATAATAAACTCCGGCATCAATCTTTTGATCGGATAAGAAAGCTCGAAGTTTGTCACGAAGATCTCTCTTAACCCGAATTGTGTATAGATGCCAAGAAGGATAAGACTTAGACAAATCAATACCATTCGTTGGTAAGGTCAAACAGCGCGAATCAACAATGGCCAAAGCATCCGAATAACTTTTTGCCACACGTGCTTGTTCACCAAGAGTTTCCGATAGATGCCTCAGCTTAACTCTCAAGATAGCGGCTTGAAGGGCATCCAGTCTGCTATTTCGTCCCGGCTCAACAAATTGATATTTTACCTCTTGTCCATGTATATGCAATCGTCTGAGACGATCGGCATAAGGAGAATCTTTGCGACAACAAATGGCTCCACCATCCCCCATACACCCCAAAGGTTTTGTAGGAAAAAAGCTCATGGTCGATATATCTCCAAATGTACCCAACTTGCGCAATTGGTTATCAACACGAAGTTGTCCTCCCAAGCCTTGGGCATTATCTTCGATGAGGATTAGTCCATATTGGGTGCAAAAGTTCCTTAATTCTTGCCATTGTGCCGACATACCATACATATTTACAGCAACCAACGCCTTCGTCTTGGAAGATAGGTATCGAACAAGTTCCGAAGCTCTATACTCTATTGTAAAAGCATCGGGAGCTGTATCGACCCAGATAGGCACAAGCCCCATATTCACAGCCATCTCTACTGCAGATACATAATTATGTGAAGGCATGAGTATCTCATCGCCGGGCTTTAAATTAGCTGCACGAAAAGCCAATTCCAAAGCATCTGTGCCATTTGCACAAGAGATGACGGTATATTCGTTGTTTTCAGAAAGATAGCTTGCCAATTCTTCTTCAAAAGATTTAACAAACTCACCTCCGATATAAGAACCCTGAGACAAGACATCGTGTACAGCCTTATCAATCTCATCTTTGTATGAGTTGTAGATTCGCTTGGGATCAAATTGATGTATTCTGCTTAGCATATTAATAAAAGATTGTGTTTGGTGGGTCTTGATAAATCATGGTAAGAACTGTTTAAAACATATTCCATAATTGAGCGCAATGAAACAATTCAACTTTCATTCATTACGACACAATTTATCGACAACTCGCCTATTGTGTTTATAAAGACAGTATGGTGATATTCTACCAATAAAGAGATTACACCAAACTTATGTAGAACCAAGATCTCTTCCGTCTATACAAAAGACATAAGGAAGAGATCTTGCAATAATAATCAACCTACAGAGCAGCCGGGCTCAATAGCTTCAGTCGGACCAATAACTCTAAGTGTACCATCCGGATGTTCAGCAGAGAGAATCATACCCTCAGACATCACACCACGAAGTTTACGAGGAGGGAAGTTAGCTATAAAGCAGACTTGCTTGCCAACCAAATCTTCAGGTTTATAGTATTTGGCAATACCGGAAACAATCGTACGACCTCCCAATCCATCGTCTATTTTAAACTGGAGGAGTTTGTCCGCCTTGGGAACCTTGATACATTCAAGGACGGTGCCTACACGAATATCAAGTTTCATAAAGTCATCAAAACTACATTCCTTGGAAATATCTTTGGGCTTCCAAGCATTGAGTTTGTTGGCCTCCTTGGTATCTCTCAATCGTTGAAGTTGAGCTTCAATCACTTCATCTTCAATCTTTTCAAAAAGAAGTGAAGGCTTTTCAAGCTTTGTTCCGGACACGATCAAGTCTATACGACCCAAATCATCCCACTTAAAAGAATCCGAAGGCATACCGATCATCTTGCCAAGAGCATCTGCACTAAATGGAAGGAACGGAGCAAATGCAATACGAAGATTAGCCGCAATTTGGATGGCAACAAACAATATCGTCTTTACTCTCTCGGGATCGGTCTTTATTACCTTCCATGGCTCACAATCTGCAAGATACTTATTACCCACTCTGGCCATATTCATAGCCTCTCTTTGGGCATCTCTAAAGTGGAACGTATCCAATCTTGACTCGATTTCTTTTCGCAAGCGCTTCATCTCAGCAAGACATTCTTTGTCATAATCGGTAAATTCTCCGGATTCTGGAACAATACCGTCATAATATTTCTGATTCAAGACCAATGCTCTATTGACAAAGTTACCGAAGACAGAAACAAGTTCATTGTTGTTTCTCGCTTGGAAATCTTTCCATGTAAAGTCATTGTCTTTCGTTTCGGGAGCATTGGCAGTCAAGACATAGCGAAGCACATCTTGCTTGCCGGGGAAATCTTCCAAATATTCATGTAGCCATACAGCCCAGTTGCGGCTTGTAGAAATCTTATCTCCCTCCAAGTTGAGGAACTCATTAGCCGGCACATTATCAGGAAGATTGAAACTGCCTTCAGCCTTCAGCATGGCCGGGAATACAATACAGTGAAAAACAATATTGTCTTTACCTATGAAGTGAAGCATGCGCGTAGAAGGATCTTTCCACCAAGTCTCCCAATCATTCGGACGAAGATCTTTGGTATTTGAAATGTAACCAATAGGTGCATCAAACCAGACATATAGCACTTTGCCTTCGGCTCCTTCAACAGGTACGGGGATACCCCACGACAAGTCTCGACTGACTGCACGAGGCTGCAACCCCATATCAATCCAACTCTTGCATTGTCCATACACATTGCTTCTCCATTCCTTGTGCTCTTCGAGGATCCATTTTCTCAAAAATGGCTCATGCTTATCCAAAGGAAGGTACCAATGCTTGGTCGGACGAAGTTCCGGTTTGGCTCCACTGATAGCACTTTTGGGATTGATGAGATCCGTAGCATTCAAAGATGTGCCACAAGCCTCGCACTGATCACCATAAGCCCGCTCATTACCACAATGTGGACAAGTACCTGTTATATATCTATCAGCTAAAAACTCCTTAGCTTCCGGATCATAATATTGTTCGGAAGTCTGTTCAACAAACTCACCCTTTTCATACAGTTTCTTAAAGAAAGCGCTGGCAGTTTCACAATGAGTCTTGCTGGTAGTACGTCCATAAACGTCAAAACTCATACCAAACTTTTCAAAACTATCTTTGATTAAGGTGTGATATCTATCCACAATATCCTGTGGAGTGACTCCCTCTGCTTTTGCCTTTAAAGCAATAGGCACCCCATGCTCATCAGAACCTCCGATAAGCAAGACATCTTCACCTTTGAGTCTTAAATAACGCGCATAAATATCTGCCGGCACATACACCCCTGCAAGGTGTCCGATATGCACTGGTCCATTGGCATACGGCAAAGCCGTTGTTATAAGAGTTCGCTTAAATTTATCCATATATATTTTAATTTTTAACCTTCATCTATAAGGCATTAACCCATATCTTTACCTCGCCTCTATACCGCTATCGTCTCTGAATGGGCAATATAAAACATCCATTCTTCGACAAAGAGCCGTGGTATATATAGATCACTATGCAACCACAAATAGCAAATACATAACCGGAGGCAGATAATAATCCAAAGCCTCAGACGGAACCCATCAATCCGAAACTTTAATAATCCGTATGGTTGAAAATACCTACAGGGTAATGCAAAGGTAAGCAACTGAACGCACTTAATTGTCAAATATCGTGACGGGATGACTTTTTTGCTCCAAATTGATTCGAGTCAATTGACTTGCCAACGCATAAGGATGACCTCAATCATATTTGTATCGGTAGTTAAACTCCATATCCTCAGACTTTATTGTTTTTACCCAAGAATTATCATTAAATGGCAAACTACAATAATCAACTTTAATGTATAATTATAAGCGGCCAAATGGCTTTGAATGGTTGAAGACAAATAGCATATACAGTCAAGGACTTGTAAGGCTCAACTAATATTTATTACAAAAGCAAACAGAATCTCAAGGACAAAGCGTTGGCATTGATCAATACATTTTCATTATAGCACTATCAATATTCTTATTAACCTCTATTTCTCCACACTCAGATTTCTTGCCATAGCTAAATCTGTAAGCCAGCGTTAAATTGATACTACGTCCATTTGTTTCGTTAAAATTCCACGAGTTTCTGTCATAACAGCCATAATTCATCATTATATGCTGTTTGTCGTAGCGCGAAAACGGATTACGTACTAATAATTCAATAGTCAGTGCCTTATGAGTCCAATTCGCTACCCACTCATAGGTCGGACGATGTTGAATGAGCCAAGGTTGTCGAATATCAAGCGATTTATAGGGCGATAGATAATCAAAACTAAACATCCATTCTCCGGCAAGATAGACCAAGCCACCTTTTATGCGAAAACTGTTGTATGACATATCATAGGCAGAACCTTTTAACCTATTACATTCTTCAATTGCTGTGGCACTCAAACGCAAACGCTCATTTAATAAATTATAAGTACAACTTAAAGTAAACATATTGCCGCAGAAGGTTCCGCCATTGATGCGAGTATCAAAAATCGTATTTGTATCAGCGGTATACTGATGTACTATATTGTCAAAATAAATACTGCTATCATACGATAAAGAAAAAAGCACTTTCCCGGCCTGTCCATTGTACGAAAGTGTATTTCCCAATAGCTTCATCGGCGCAATATCCGGATTACCACAAGTAGCCTCAAAAAAAGATGTTGGGATAACCATTGAATTCTTTTCTGAAGGTTCAAACAGGCTATGAGTAAAAAGACCGTTCAACGATAAAGAGTGTTTGCTATTGAGAGCATAATTACCTCCGTAAAATGCGACAGGCATACAATAATTATTGTGTACAGAGTTTAAGGATACGGCAGTATTAGACAAACCGGCGGAAACATAATAATAGTATTTCTCGCTGTATTTGCTAAGCTGAAGTAATCCTAATGTAACATTGGAAGTTAGTTGTTGTTTACCCTGTGCGGTTCCATCATAGTCATCTGTATAATGTTTATAATCATTGCTCAACGTTCCTGTTATGGCAAAACCATTTTCCCAAGTTTTGGAATAGCGAGCATTTCCAATCAGCACATAATTATCTTCTGTCACTTTTGAACTTAATGGGTTCTGTTCAGTCTCCATATACAAACTATGGTATTTGTTATGACCGATAGAAGCTGATGCAGTAATGTCGAAAGTCTGTTCTTTGGGCATCCACAATGTGTAATTAACATATGCTGACGGCGCTATAGATTGGCTACTTGATGAGACCATTCGCTTTGATGCGCCATATGGATCTGTGTAAGAAATATTCTCTATGGTATTGCAATCCGGCGTAGCTTGGCGGGTAAAGTCCACATAAGTATTTAATCTATAGCTGTTACCTATTGATGTTAAACGCAATCGCATAGCTTGGCCATTGTTTTTTTCCAACGGATTATCATCCCTATAATTACGTTTCAAAACAGATTTGTCGGAAAAGACAAACATATCATTTCCTTCTCTATAGCTATGATCCCTATGCCAGTCACCCGTAGCTGTTAGGGAAAACGTGTATCGTTTTTTATTAAAATCGGCAAAAGCCAAATATTCTCCCATTTTGTAGGCTAATCCGTTGTTTGCAGACAAATACACATTGCCGGCATAATCCATTTTTACCGTAACAAAATTAACCAATCCTGCTTTGCCTGCATATTTGCCACTTGGCGTTTTTATATATTCTATAGTACGAATATTCTTTGCACTAAGGGATGCAACATCTTCAGGCATGACCTCCATACCATTAATACACAATACAACATCTCCTCCACTATAAGTGGTAATGCTTCGAGTGCGTGCAGATACTACCAAGCCCGGAGTCTGCATAAGAGATAGTAAATTAAACCCATTGGCAGAATGCTTTTTCTCAAGTTGCGTTGGAAGCAGCAAAGTCTTATTACTCATTTCAATCTGACCATCTGCAGTAATCACAACTTCTGGTAACTTTTCGGTCTTGATGCTGTCTGTTTGTGCTTCCACATTCTGTACTATGACAAGCAAAAAGAAAAGAAATGTATAGTATTTAAACATTCCATGCAACATTTCAGCTATCGGATTAGACATAGAAGATTATTTTAAATTGATTGAAAAACAGTCTAATATAGCACATTAATCAACTGAATATTATCACTTTAATTAATGCACGTCTTTAGTATTACAAGCAATAAATTAATTAAAGTTATAAGACAATATTCAACAAACCTTATGGATATCTGGTTGCAAGATATTAAAAAATCATATATTCAAATAAAAGAAAGCAATAATATTCTCCCAAAAGTATGAAGAATGCAATTTTACACCTTTTTAAAAATAAACTGTTAATGGCATATAAATCCGAAAGTTATAAGGTAGAGCCATAGCACCATACATAAAGCGACTATAGAGACAACCTTGATGATTGAGGGCTTAACAAATTAGGATGTAAACTTAAAATCGTACTCAGGTCTGATGTTTCCACCTTATAAATCACATACTTCTGAATCACCTTTGCATCTTCAAAACCTATGCTTCTAACACTGTATGTACTTCCTTTTGTCCTAAAAGAAATTGTAGCACGATTGCTTATGCGCTGAAAAACAGATTGTCTAAGGACTACATTCTCAACCATAGACATGGGAAGGAAGGTCTTCTCTATTGAAAAAGCACCACCATATATCAAAATTGTATCATTTGAAATACTGATAGCACTCCTCTTTTTATACATGAGAGAGATCGCAAATCCAGTTAGCAAAGATACCAATGGAGCCAACATCCCCCAATAACCAAGTTGAGCAAAATAGAATATCACTCCAATTATAAAAGTTATCGGTATCCAGATTGGCAAAAACTTAATCCAGAAAACTCCCATGCCAGACCTTATTCGGTGGACCTTCTCCAATGATTGATCGATATTTGCCCAGTTAAAAATGACATCCTTCTCTCTCCATGCATAGAATACATTCTTTTCTCTCTTTGATCCTAAAGCATTTTTTGACATCTCAAGCCACAATGTGGAGAGATTGAGCATTCGTTCCAACGGATTGGTTTTAAATATGACAGCTACTATTTTATCTCTATTAATAGTCGTCGACCTTCTTGTAAACAAGCCGGACTCAATCTTTATAGATGTGCCTTTTATCCTTAGGTCAAGTCCATAATACCTAACCAATACTTTGATATTCCATGCAATCAAAAAGACTCCATACATCAAAAGAGCTATCAGCACCAAACTTGTAAATGCCAGTCCATTGTATACTCCTTCGACCTTTGAAGCAATCACATCAATATACCTATTAATAAAGCTGTCAAACTTACTGTACATCGAAGATAACAGAAGAAATGCCACACCTATTCCTTTCAGATGATTTTGTGAAGAAGCACCCAACAAAAGGCGTAGAACAGAATACCTAATAATCACGTCACCACTTTTGTCAGACACCGACTTTTGCTCAGCAAAATCACCCTCCTCCATATGCTTCTCATTCGTAGCCTCCTTGCTTTGACCGGCATCTATGACCGAGATACTATCATCCCTACAAAAATCTATAGCTTCAACAAAATCATCCAAATCTTGCCGAGTCATTATCAAGGCAAGTTCTTCTTGTTTGTCCACAATCGTATCTATCGAGACACTTGCCAAATCAAAAAGTCTATAAGCAGGCGATCTTTTAATCCTGAGAGCATGAACTTTGTCTACAGGTATGATGATTGCTTCCTTTGCAATAATGCTTTTACGAAGATAAATATTGCCATCACTGACTTTTAGTTTGGTCTTATAATATCTCAAACATCCCATCAATATGGGGAGAAGAATGAAATGCAAAACTGCAATTGATGAAATTATCAAAACCGCATTTAGATTGCCCCACTTGGACAAAATAATTAAGAAAAAAGGCCAGAGGATTTTAATCAATCGTTTAGAAGACTCGATAATTTCGATGAAGAGGGCATCCTTGCCCATGCGACGATATTCACTAAATGGATGTTGTGCCATATCAATGAATTTTCGTCATAATAAAATCACGCAACTTCTCGGCAGACTCCATAGACAAACCTCGGATAACAACCCCTTCTGAGAGTTGAGAACCATCTTGCAGCTCAATAGTAAAGAAGCCAAAAATACGACTAAATAATCCCTGCTTAACATTAACCTGCTGTATCTTTGAATATGGGAGCGTGGTATATTTTGTCAAAATAATCCCCTTCCTATAGGTAAGATCCATTTCACGGATCGAATATCCTCTGAAGGTCAAAGCCTTTTTAAGGATAAAGAGATTGACAAACATACACACAAGAGAGACGACACTCCATGCGACAAAAGAATACAAAAAGATAGATGACCCAGAGATTTCATTCATATCAAATAAATAGAACAAAATCCAGGGAATCAGAGCAATAATGAACCAGACAAGGATCGATTCAACCCTTAATACTTTTACAAACCTACTCTCTAAAGGTCTAAAATCAAGATCAGTAGAACTTTTAAGCTCGTCCGGATTTATCTCTAAATTGCTATAGTCAAAATTAGTCATCGGTCATCTTAATAAATCAATGAAAAACGAAGATAAGAATAAATCAAATACACTCACTGAGATGACCAATTACGAGTGGAATATAAACAGATTTAAGAGCTAAGTTTGGACCGTCAGAAACGATATATTGTGACAGAGAATAGATCCTGTATTTTCACTTAATCCGCATCAAATTAGATAAATAATGTTAAATATAACCAAGCGTTATATTGGATAAAAAGAGCATTATTTAGGACTTAAAAAGGGGATTTTTCGTACATAAGAGAAAAGGTATAGAGATTTATTAGCATCTCTATATGTTAAATTATATAAAGGGTGCTTTTTATTTATCTTTCGTCTGCTTAAAAACAGACTTTAGGCTGCATTTTTTTGATGGTCGCGCGACTTGCAATCCATTCTCGCGCTACTTTGAAAGTGAACTCGCGCGAGGTAGCACCTGAAGTAGCGCGACTTCGCATGTCAAGGTCGCGCGACAACAGATCGAAAGTCGCGCGAGAATAGATTGCTTCTCGCGCGACCTTACTTGTTAAAATAGCGCATAAATAAAGCCCGTTTCGTACTATAAAACGGGCGTAGTCGGCAAAGAGATCAGGTAACCCTAACCCTCGAACTTATGAATTTGTGTTTGAATGAGTGTTGTTTGAGTAGATTTTTGAGTAGCAATAGAGATAACAGTATTTAACAAATTAAGAGCTTTCAAGACGAGCTTCACAGCCCACATAAACAGCCCTTTTGACTGAGCACCTTTGATAGTTGCTTTGCTGATAATCTGTTTCAATTGTCCAAGACATATCTTACCCTCTTGAAGGAACAATCCGCCAAGTAAAAAGCTTATGAAAAGTAAGATATATAAGACGATTATCTCCATGGTTTTCAATTAATTATCTTCGACAAGATACAAAAAAACAGCAAAATCAACAATAAGGCTCAAAGATTATTCTATTGAAGTAGGTTTTATACCTAAGGGATTAACAAAAGAAATAAAGGATAAGTCAAACTTCCCTCATAAGCAATGGGGCGTGCCAACTGAATATGACACGCCCCATTATTTAGTATTATTATCAAGTTAACGCCAATCCTTGGCATTGTCCTTGAGAATATTTATTCTTGAAAATATGCAGTATATAATCCTGTCGTCTTTCCCAATCCCTTGACAGTCTTGATGAATTTGACAGCTTCATCGTTTTCTTTACCAATATTGGTTTGAAATACAATATTGTACTTATCACTTGTATAGTTAACTATCAATGTATCACCATCGTTTTCTTGATTTTTTTGAAATCCAAGATTAGTAAGTAGTGTTTCAAATTTTGCATTGTCAACGAAAAGAATAAGCTCGTCGGGATCCATGTCGCCGGCTTCATTTTCAATGCCGTATCCCACTCCCATTATGACACTCATTTTGCCACTGGCAAAAAGATGCATTTTCTGATTCATTATAGGAACCTCTATGCGTTCCCTTCCGACAGCCTTCTCATGATTTTCAATACGAGAAATCTCTTGAGGAAGCTTAAGGTAAGGCAACTCAGCCCATCCGGCAATATCCCTCGATCCGGTTATACCATTGTCGATTTCAATCTGTGGTTCATTGTTTTTGTCACTTCCACACGAACTAAGTGCGAATCCTGCTGCGATAAATAGAAATGCTGCCAGGAAGAAAAATGTTTTTTTCATTGCGTTACATTATTAAATTAGATACGAATTATCAAGTAGATTATATAAATTAACAAGTGGCTAATGATACATGCAAAGTCAAAGAGTCACAAAGGTAATAAAATGTACTTTTAGTGTTTGTACTAAGAATTTAAAAGAGAAATCTCATTACATCTTCCACCAACGACATCCTTTGAAATCAAAAAATCCGAACATCAGTTGCTGCTTCTCCTTGTAGTTCAACAACTGGCGAACTGATTTTGCCCTTCCCTTTATCAAGAAGCAATTTTGAAACTTCCATCCATATTTCTACGGAACCGCCATTATACTTTTCATAATATCTAAGGTTGATAACACCAAAATAGTACTCCCCTTTCTCCCTACATATCATTGTTATTACAGATCATCCGTAATAATCCATTTCCGGGAATCCTATGATATAATTTCCATTTATACAAGGAAACACATAGGGTTGACCTTCGCACTCAACAACCACAATATTCTTACCACTCGTAGAAATTTCCTGCATCTTCATAAAAAATAAAGGACTACTATTATTCTCATCCTTTTCTATTTTTCCGCAAGCAGAAAATAGGATTACTGCCAACCTAAATAACGAGAAGAACTTGGATAGATCATCACTGGTCGTCATTTGGTTCAATTGCTTTTATTAAGATGCCGGACAAATATCTTCATCGGCAAAGATATGTAATATAACCTCAAAACTAATCAGTAATCTTAAATATTTATATCATTATAGCTACCACAATATGCCTTTTCTCAAGAGTAACTTTTTATGTATCAAGCAATAACTTTCATAAGCTAATTCACCAAAAACAGCTCAGAATTGCTGGAAGGATTAGGCGACAAGAGAAATAGAGGTTGAGCGTACTTCTTGTACGTGACTCCTCTATTTAATCGAAGTCAACGACATCATTCATCAATTATGGACATAAAAAGAGGCTCAACCACCAATGAAGATGATCGAGCCTCAAATATATTTAACTACCTAACTGATGAACTCCAAAACACATTCCGAGAAAAACAGCTCAGAATTGCTGGAAGGATTAGGCGACAAGAGAAATAGAGGTTGAGCGTACTTCTTGTACGTGACTCCTCCTATTTACTCCAAGTCAACGACATCATTCATCAATTATGGGATGTTTTTTAGGCATTCACTTTTGCCATGTGTAGAATCAATTCACAAACCTTGTTTGAATAACCCCACTCATTGTCGTACCAAGATACGATCTTAACAAATGTATCTGTCAATGCGATACCGGCTGTAGCATCGAATACAGATGTACGTTCTTCACCGATAAAATCAGAAGAAACAACTGCATCTTCTGTATAACCAAGGATTCCCTTAAATTCATTTTCTGAAGCACGCTTCATCTCTGCACAGATCTCTTCGTACTTAGCCGGCTTTGCCAAGTTAACTGTCAAGTCAACTACAGATACGTCCAAAGTTGGCACTCTGAAGCTCATACCTGTAAGCTTGCCATTAAGTGAAGGGATTACCTTACCAACAGCCTTAGCAGCACCTGTACTTGAAGGAATGATATTGCCACCTGCAGCACGTCCGCCTCTCCAGTCTTTTGCAGAAGGTCCGTCTACAGTCTTCTGAGTAGCTGTTGTAGCATGCACAGTAGTCATAAGTCCGTCTACGATACCCCACTTGTCATGAAGGATCTTAGCTACCGGAGCAAGACAGTTGGTTGTACAGCTTGCATTAGAAACCATCTTTGTACCCTTTTCGTACTTGTCAAAGTTAACACCACAAACGAACATCGGAGTATCGTCCTTTGAAGGAGCAGACATCACTACATATTTAGCGCCTGCATCGAGGTGACCTTGGCTCTTCTCTTTTGTAAGGAAAAGACCTGTTGATTCAACGATGTATTCTGCACCAACTTCACCCCACTTAAGGTTCTTAGGATCCTTTTCTGCTGTTACGCGAATAGGATTACCATTGACATAAAGAGTACCATCCTTAACTTCAACGTCACCATCAAATCTTCCGTGAACGCTATCGAACTTTAGCATGTAAGCCAAATATTCAACATCTTGCAAGTCGTTAATAGCAACTACTTGAATATCCTTTCTCTTTTGAGCTGCTCGGAATACCAAACGTCCGATACGGCCGAAACCGTTAATACCTACTTTGATCATGATTTATTTTATTATTTATGTATGATTAATCGCTATACAAATTTATGGGCATCTTCGTGATTTTCCTGAGTATAATAATAAAAGAAAGATCCATCAATCCCCTTAATTTTTGTCTCGTAGTACTTTCGTATTACAAAGGTAAACAAAAGGTAGCTAAAAAAAGAGTCCAAGGAGATTAAGAAGCTATTTGAATTTATTTGATGATTGCCGAAAGAAAAATTGATACAAATCCTCGTAATTATTTTACAATAAATAAGAAAAAAACTATGACGCATCTTGAATGTATAAAGGACCTTTCAACATATTCCAAAAAAACATACCTTTATAAAGGCTACGACAACAGGACCACTTAATCAAACCATTTTTACGATTATGAAGATTATTCACACCGCTGACTGGCATTTAGGCCAATCATTCAAAGGGGAGAAAAGGCTTCAAGAGCAATCTCTTTTTCTCGACTGGCTTCTTAATATCATCGAAACAGAAGAAATTGAT
Source organism: Falsiporphyromonas endometrii (assembly GCF_042654485.1). NCBI lineage: Bacteria > Pseudomonadati > Bacteroidota > Bacteroidia > Bacteroidales > Porphyromonadaceae > Falsiporphyromonas > Falsiporphyromonas endometrii. Next base: position 55,723 of record NZ_JBHSGO010000004.1, read on the forward strand.
GCACTTCTGATTGCAGGAGATGTTTTCGACATCACAAATCCTCCTACCGAATCAATCAAAATGTTTTATGACTTTGTCAAAAAAGTCTCATCCAAAGCAACACAATGTCGCATATATCTAATTAGTGGCAATCACGATTCGACCTCAAGGCTGGATGCACCTAAGGAGCTTTTACTTACACACAACTGCTACAGCATAGCTTATCCGGATCTTGAAAATATCAGTTCCGAACTCTTTCCTCTATACGAAAAGGGAAATAACAAACCGGTAGCTTACCTTTTGGCCCTGCCATATTCCGGATATGGTCGCTTTTTCCAAAGCATAGACTATTCAGAAGAGATGTCGAAAAAACTTACCGAACTCTCCAAAGAGGCCAAAAAGATGCACCCGGAGCTTCCTCTTATTGGGATGGCACACCTTTTTGCAGGCAAAGGGACATTCAATAAAGATGATGATAGCTTAAGGAATGTAGGCACCCTCGACCAGGTAAAGATTGGAGATTGTAGCTTCGACTACCTTGCTCTTGGGCATCTTCATAGACAACAAAGTATTGAAAGCAACTTTCCGGCCAGATATTCCGGCTCTCCTATCACACTTTCATTTGCAGAAACCGGATATAGGCATGGAGTCGATCTTATTACGATAGAAAATGGGGAGGTAAAATATCAAAGACAGATAGAGTACAACTCCCCCGTCAAGTTGGTAAGAATTCCGGAAAAAGGAGAGGTCGATGCAAAAAAAGTAATCGATCAAATCAAAGAGATCAGCAATCAAGAAGACAACGAACTGGCTCCTCTTGTTGAGATACATATTAATGAAGTTGAGAAAATCTCCTCAGTGCTGAATGACCTAAGAAAAGCAGCAAAAGAAAACAACATAAGACTGACCGGGATATACTCTGATTTTGCACAAAAGTTTAATCAAGAATTTGAATCAGAAAGGCTAAATAGCACAGAAGAATTACAGGGAATAGCCTGCGGGTCCGGAATAAAATTGCCCGAACCCCAAATGATGGCAGAAGAATACTATCAAAAATTATATAGCAAAGAGATGCCTACAGATATGAGACAAGCACTTAACGATATAATAGAGGAGGCAAAAGCCCTATGAGAATACTAAAAATAAAGATCAAAAATATAGCGGCTCTCGAAGGAGAACATATCATTGACTTTGAAGCTGAACCCTTAAAATCCACCAATCTCTTCGCTATAACCGGTCCTACAGGAAGTGGCAAGAGCACCATTCTCGACTCCATATGCTTAGCCTTGTATGGAGCAGTACCAAAGCTAAAAAGCACAAATGACAAAGGTGGTACAGAAGAACTAAAAAACTACAATGAACGTGTTTTGTTAAGACGAGTCACCGGAGAAGGATTTGCAGAAGTTACATTCAGTGCCGACGACAAAAATATCTATTGCGCTCAATGGTACTGCAAAAGAGCCTACGGCAAAGCAGAAGGGAATTTACAGGCTGCACAACGAGCACTCACAATTTATAACGAGGGTAAATGGGAAGCCTATGGAGAACAAAAGATCAGCAATATCAATCAATCTATCAAAGAGATCTTAGGATTTACCTTCGATGAGTTTACGAGATCTGTTATCTTGGCACAAGGAGACTTTGCCTCCTTTCTTAAAGCAAGTGAAAACGACAAAGCAGCTATTCTGGAAAAGATTACCGGAACAGAAATATATTCCCGAATATCAGAGATCATCCATGCAAGATATAGTGATGAAGACAACAAACTCAAAACCATTACTACACAACTTGATAGTATTCATATTCCCACAAAAGAGGAAAAAGAGGATAAACTAAGAGATCGTCTTTTGCACAACAATGAATATGAGACAACAGTAAAGATCCTTAAAGGGAAACAAGAGGAACTAAAAAACAAACAAGACTTCAATAGAATTTCAGGAGAGATAACAAAAGAAAACGATCGACTGAAAGAGGCTTTGCAACAAAAAGAAAATTTAGAACCACTCATAAAACAAATAAAAGATACAGATAGATCTCGAAAAGTTAGAGAGGACTATCGAAAAGGAATAAGCCTCGATAAGGAGATCAACAAAAGTGTAAAAACTATTGAGCAGCTCAAGATCACATCCGAAAAGCTGCAAACCATCTACAACTCCAATGAAAGAGCTACAAAGGAATCAATCAAAATATTCAACCAAACGCAAAAGAGATACAAAAGTTTCGAAGAAGATATAAAAAGTGCCAGAGTATTGGATCAAGAAATTGATAAGCAACAAGCTATATATAATGAGATCCAAAAACAGGAAAAAGATATTGATCAGAAGGTCAAAAAGGGTGAGTCTGACATTGCCCAAAAGAACGAGCAATCCCAAAAGATTAGAAAACAAATAGACGATAATCAAAAGAAGATCGATGATATCAAAGCTCTTGCCTCTTTGGAGGAGAACAAAGATCTTATTTTTGATCAACTGAAAGAATTGGAAGGAAAAACAAAAGAACTTGCAACTCTGGATCAAGAAACGAAAGAACTCAAGAATAATCTGAAAAGCAAAAAGGAGATCCTTATAAAGATCAAGAAACAAATCGAACTACTCAACAATATTGTTCCAATAGAGGTTATCAACCTGCACAAACAGCTCAAATGTGATGATGAATGCCCCGTCTGCAGACAAATAGTGAAGGAGATCCCGAAGTTAGAAATACAAACTTCACAATACAATGTATCGAATCTCGAAGCCGAACACAACAAAGCTAAACAAGAGGAACAAAAGTGTCAGTCAGACATACAGTCTCTTACTGATGCCGAAGCCAAAAACAGCCAAAAGACTCTTGATCTTAAACAAGAACTCGAAAGTCTGACAAATGATATTAAGTTTGCTATCAGACCATTCTATCCAATCGAAGTCGAGAAAACAATCAATGCCACTAAACTAAGAGTCAAAATCAACAACGATATTAAAAAGATAAAAGAGCTCGATGCTCAGAAGCTATCTTTGGATAATGAACTTAACAAACAACAAGAGTACATTGAGATAAGGAAAGAACTCTTACAAAAGGAACAAGAAGAACTAAAAACAATAAGGCTTAAAGCAGAAAAGGATAGGGTTATTCTCGAAGAAAGCATTAAAAGAAGGAAAAGATTGCTTGGAGGTGCTCCGACCGACAAGTTTGAAAAAGAACAGCAAAGCCTGGTTGAGAATGCTCGCAAAGAAAAAGAAAAGCAAGAGAGGACTCTCAATGAAACAAAACTTGAATTGGGACGAAAATCATCTGCAATTGAGCAAAACAGTAAGATTCTAAAAGACAAACAAGATGAAAGCAAGCTGCTCAAAGCGAAATTAGACGAAGAGCTCAAACATCTAAAACTAACCATTGAAGAGGTACAACTAATCGAAATGTTCGAAAAAGATGGTTATGATAAGGCCCAAAAGGATGTCAAAGAAAATGAAACCTTGATCACAAATTGCCGGGCAGTCCTAAAAACTAAAGAGACTGAATACAACAATATATTGACCAAATATCCGGAAATTGCAAATAGCGATGAAGGAACTGAGGCTCTTGAAACAGAAGTAAAAGAACTTGAGCTAAGACAAAAAGAGTTGTCTGAGAAGGTTGGGGCTATAGACAACGAACTGCGCAGATGGAAAGAGGATGAAGAGAAGATGAAAGACACTCTGGAGCTCTACAAGAAACAGAAGAAAACAACGATACTTTACAATAGTTTGGATAAACTCTTTGGAGGGACCGGAAATAGCAGTAAATTTAAAAAGATAGCACAAACAAAGACTTTGAGCTATCTGACCATCATTGCAAACGAATATCTTAGAGATCTCAATAATAGATATGAACTTAAGACTATGGGGGAAGACCTATCGCTATTTGTAATAGACAAAAGATGTCTCAACGAACAAAGAACGGTCAATACCTTATCAGGTGGAGAAACCTTCCAATGTTCGCTGGCTCTTGCTTTAGCACTAAGCAATATCTCAAAAGGGAATTACACCACCGAAAACCTATTTATTGATGAGGGTTTTGGTACGTTAGACGCCAAAAGTTTAGATGAAGCTATTTCTACATTGGATAACCTTAGCTCAAGAGGGTCTAAAATAGGAATCATAAGTCACGTAGGAGCTCTAAAAGAACGAATTGGCACAAGGATAGATGTTATACCTCAGGGAGCAATGAATGCCAGCCGAATAGAGATTAAAAGACCAAACTGACAAAGTTGAGTTATGATGACATTAATTATTTTAGTCGCCCTATAAGTAAAGATAAAGCCAAAATATCTTAGATAGATTAGGATAGAAAAAGACGACAGGCCAAAGAACAATACAAATAAAAGACGGCTAAGGGATGTGTCAGCAATCAGACACAAAACCTTAGCCGTCGATATATTAACCTATTTGAAGGCCATTAAACCAAAGCTCCATAGCAACACACTACGTAACCATTGATCACACTACGTAACCATTGATAAAGATCACGAGTATTCTAAACGAATCAAGTATTTCATCAATGGGTTAACTGTTACTCAAAAAACAGAACTAAAAGGTCATACCTCACTTTCCAAACTGCTCTTTTAGAATCTTCTCAATACCTTCACTTGAATGAGATCTAAGAATGATTTTACCATCAGGGCCGATAAAAACAAGTGTAGGAATTGCATAGATACCATAAGTTTTGTCTACAGATGGCTGAACTTCCGGGTCAGTATAAATAACCGGCCATGGCACCTGCATTTGATCCATTGCTTCAACAGTCTTAGGAAGTTGATCCCATACTGCAACACCCACGATGGCGAAGTTCTTGTCAGCATATCGCTTATATAGCTTTTTCAATGTCCTTATCTCTCGTCTGCAAGGACCACACCAACTCGCCCAAAAGTCAACAATAGTATAGTTACCCGGCTTGATAAAATCGCTCAAAGAAAGAGCACTTGCAGGATTCTTGGGATCGACACCCTTAAAATCAGTATAAGGTTGCCCCTTATCTGTCTTAAGCGTATTTCCTGCCAATGTAATATATCTATCCATACCGGGATAGTTACGGACTTCATTAGATGCCTTATTGACGTAATCCATAAATTCAGAAGCAGGCAAAACAGAAAAAGCATCCAAGAGCAATACCGCACCAAGCGCATCGTTTGGATGCTGAGCAATCGCAGTCTTATATGCATCTGTGGTAATACGCTCATTCTTTTCAGAAAGCTTCATGATTGCTTCTTGCTTCTCTTTATCTGAAAGACCGGCATTGTTGATAATCTTATCTGCTTCTTCTTTTAGAGGAGCAGAAGCTTTCTCAAGAGATTCATTAAAGGCAGCGTATGCATCATTAAGCTTAGTTCCTTTCGCACAAAAATCATTATCCATATTGGCAGTGATCTTACCGGGCTCATTGAAGAAATAAATCATCAAATTAGAATAGAGAGCCTGGATACGCTTTGTGGTGTCAGCATTGAAAAAATGACGGACTACACATTCATTTGAGCCCTTCTTCAACGCCGGCAAAACAACACTATCAATAGGTGCTCTTGAACCATCAGCTACGAAATAAATCTTAGTTTTTCCTTTTACAAGAGAAGAGGTAGGAATAGCGAGTCTCAGTTCAGTCTTAGGAGGCTGAGAAGCATAAGCAGCAGAAACAATAAACAAAGAAAGAACTGCTGCGATAATTCTTGAAAAATTCATAATGTCATCATTTATATACAATGCGACAAAGATAAAAAAATGAACAACATCATAACGGAATCTCCCACAATAATCCCCAAACTTAAAGCCAGATTTATCGTTGGACGGTAGATTCTAATGCCCCTCATTAGAAATTATTATTCTTAATACATTATATATCATCGTTTTTAATCTTATAAAATGATTCTTATCTACTAAATTTCTCCACCATTTTGGTGCGATGTGATAAAGGGAAAAAGGGCTGTGAATATTTGAGTGTATGTGATACTCCGATGTTCTATCGACATTTTTGGGATTATGCAAAGCAAATAGAGATTAAGATTGATAAGATTAAAGGAATGAATAAATCAAGTGGGGCAAGCCGGGTTTACAAAGCAACAAGGGTAATTGTCATGGTTTTGTGACAGGGATAGAAACACTTGCACATAACNCATTATGCGAAGCAAATAGAGATTAAGATTGATAAGATTAAAGGAATGAATAAATCAAGTGGGGCAAGCCGGGTTTACAAAGCAACAAGGGTAATTGTCATGGTTTTGTGACAGGGATAGAAACACTTGCACATAACAGAAAAGACAATCGAAAGGAAATACTATAGTAAGAACTTTATCATGTACCAAAACAATATCTATATATCACCCGCAAGCATAAAAGAAATCTGATCTTGATGATACAAAGATGAGTCATGCATCAAGGGAGCAAAGCCGAACTGGAATAGAAGCAACAAAGGCGAATTCTCCTTTGCAAAGACTGCATGCAAAGGAATAGTACAGAACCGATCAAAAGAAGACCAAGAGCGAATTTGGAGACAGTATCAATTGAGATGCTATTGGGATATGGATAGAAGTTCGTCCTCGCTTAATTAATAAAGAAAGAGGCCTAAAGATATGACCACCATCTGTCATTATTCTTATGCCTCTTTATACATAGAAAGGATATGTACAATGATATGCACAAAAAGAGAGAGGGAGTCGAGGACACTGCTGTCCAAGACTCCCTCTCTTCGGTTATAAAACGGCGGCTACCTACTCTCCCACTGTTACGAAGTACCATCGGCGTTA
>NZ_JBHSGO010000005.1:0-69366 GCF_042654485.1 Falsiporphyromonas endometrii
CTCTTCTGCAGGTTATCACACTTATTGGTGTAGTAATCAGGAACAAAAGGGGCATTATGTACATAACCTTTCTGCAATAGCAAAAACATTTCAAGAAGTGTTTTATGTTAATCCTTCCACTGCTAGTGACTCGTATAGCTTATGGAATGGTAAGTCTTCTTATGATGATGAGCTTATTCCTAAATTAAAGGATTATAATGACTTTGGAAGAAGTTTATTCGAAGTAGTGCACCTTATGGGATCTCATCCAACTTTTAGTAATAGATATCCGAGTTCTTATGCTAGTTTTAGCTCTGAAGATATTAAGGAAGATAATTTAGATATTTATGAGAAAGAACTTACAGCTCAATATATGAATAGTGTATTATTTAATGATTATGTCATTAAAGAAATAATAGATAAATACTCTACTTCATCATCTATTATTGTGTATTTCTCCGATCATGGTTTGAGAAGATATGATGATCCGGACGATACAAATATGTTTTCACATGCATGTACAGAAGTTTCTACCCGTATTCCCTTTATGGTTTATATGTCAGAACAATTTGTTAGAGAGAATCCAGATATATATGAAGCTGTAAAAAGGACAATACATAATCCAATTATGACAGATGTTTTATGCAATTCGCTGGTATCCTTAATGGGTATTAAGTCTAATCTGACCGATTCGAAATTTGATATGTGGTCTAATCGTTATGATATAACTAGACCAAGGAAACTTAAAAAGTGGGATGGTGGTATATTGATTGTTTCTCCTAAAAGACGAAGTTAAAGTACTTGTATAATCTATGATTCAGAATTCGACACATTTTTATAACCGAATCAAAAATCTTTGGTGGGTTTTTGTTCTTTATGTTTTAGTACAGTTATTTAGTTATCATACATTGAAAGGCTATTATGAAGCTTGCCATATATCAACACGTATGCTTGCTGACATTTTTGCAACTTCTATGATAGCTTTTTTTATTCCCTCTCTTATTTCTAACAAATGGTTGAGAAGAATAGTTATTACAATTGAAGTGTTAATTCTGTTTTTTCTTTACATGCTCGATTATGTGTTGATTACTAAATATCAAGTTCCATTTAACGATGATATGGCACTACCTCTTTTGGCAACTAATGTGAATGAATCTATTGATTTTATTTCAGAACTTAGTTGCAATATAGGAGTTTATTTACTGCAATTGTCAAAGTTGTTTCTTCTCCTTCTTATCTCCTATTATATACCTTTTGGTTGCTCTTATATAAGGAGACAATATACTAATCATTCTTCTGTAGTTTGTTCTTTTGTAGCTTGTTGGAGGTCCAAATTGATAGCTGCTGGGTTGAGTGTCTTTGTCTTGCTTTTATTTGTTGGAACTTTTTATCAGGTTAGGTCTTTGATAAGGGGATTTAGAAATGATTGGGTCTCTTATGTTGATTTATCTCCATTTGGCAGAGTTGTTGATGCCGCTTTGATGTTGCACAAAGAGAAAGAAGCCTTTGAAGAGTCTTTGAACGGAGCTCCTAAATGTGACGGAACGGTTTCTGTTGATACAAATATGAGAGATGTTGATGTTGTTTTGATGTATTGTCCTCTGATTTATCCAAAGATGATGCATTGTTATGGGGGTGAATTATGTAATACTGATGCTATAGATTCGTTTGAATCAAAAGGTAATTTGGTCCGTTTTGACTCTGCTTATAATGTTGTAGATAATGATAGTCGAATACTTCCAACAATTATGAGAGTGGGGTATGTATCGAATGAAAATGGAAATGTTCCTCTTCTTAGCTCAGTAATGAGAGACGCTGGATATTTTACCTCTTGGATTGACAATTCTCCAAAGTATGATACTGGTTACGATTCACCTCGTTACTTAATGGCCGATTGTGATACATCTTTCTTCACTAATCTTAGAACATATGCAGAGTGTTGGTCTCAGAAAATCCCGGCTGATTCATCTGTTGTATCACAATTTCAGCCTTCTCTTGTAAGCAAACCTTCGTTTAATGTTTTGAGCCTTTATGGTCCTCACCCCTCGGTGTGGTTCAGGGTTCCTTCAGAATATATGTTATATAATAGCTTAGATCTTGTAACAACAGGAAAAGATCTTGATAATTCATCAAAAGAAGAGTTGGCGCAATACTATTGTTATGTAGCTTATCTTGATCATCTTTTGGATATGACAGTAGAGAAGATTAAAAACAAAAAGGTTATTCTCTTTCTGATAGGTTCTGAAGGGGCTTCTGGTGATACATATCCTTATTTGTTATCGTCGTACGATACAAGTGAAAAGAATAGAATCCCGTTTTTTGTTTATTGCACAGAAACGTTGAGGAAGGTACATCCTGAAATTTTATATACATTGCATGAACTCTCTCGCAAGCGTTTTGATAATACACAGATGGCAAACTTGATCTTAGATTTGCTTCATATAAAGTTTATGCCAAAATAATTCTGATTCAGGTAACTTTGTATGCTTTCCTAACTTTGTTTTACTGCAAATACAATATGTATATATACTTTTTGAGTAGATGGCCTTTAACATTCAAAATGTCTATTCTCTTCAGAAAAACTATTACATCATTTGATATTTAAGGGCGTTTTGATGATATTGTTATTTAGTTTGAAGTTGCATGTTAATCGCCAAAAATCAAGTGCTATAAATATTTTTATTAGAAACTGGATAAGCAGTATATTCAAATTCAAATTATATAATTCTATTGGTCCAAATGATTTTATCCTCTTAGCATAAAGATAACTTGAAAACTTTGTCTGAGATTTTCTTAATAATTCAAAACAGCTTCTTAAGCTAATCTGTTTTTGTACATTTGTCTCTACAAATTTGTATATGCTATGTTTGATAATTCGTCTTTGATAAATAGAAATTTTCCTCCGGCTACTAAGCACCTTATCATTATCAATGTAGTGATGTGGGTAGCTTCTATTATTATGCCACGCTTGGGAATTGATCTTATTGACTTGCTTGGACTGCATTATTTTGGAGCTTCTAAGTTTAATGCTGTACAGTTGGTTACCAATATGTTTCTACATGATACATCCGGGTTTGGACATATCTTTTTCAATATGTTTTCATTGTGGATGTTTGGTAGAGTGATTGAGCAGGCATGGGGATCAAAGAGGTATCTTCTTTTTTATATGACTTGTGGACTTACAGCCTCATTTTTGCAGGAGTTGGTTTGGTATTTTCAATGTGCAGATCTACCAAATATGATCAATATCCCGACACAATATGGGTTAGTTGCTTTCCCAAAGGCAGAAGTCTTGAATCAGATTTTGGCTGTAGGAGCTTCCGGAGCTGTCTTTGGTTTGCTCTTGGCTTTTGGTATGATTTTGCCCAATGCAGCTATTTATCTGTTTTTTGTTCCTATCCCCATTAAGGCAAAGTACTTCGTGATTGGCTATGGCTTAATCGAATTGTTTTATGGCGTTTCTTCTACCATGCCGGGGCATGCCGGAATGGATAATGTTGCTCACTTTGCACATTTAGGTGGCATGATAGGTGGGCTTATATTGATATTAATCTGGCGTAAAAAAGGTATTATCGGTGGCCCGTACAATTGATCGGATGATTACAATGACTACAGCTCGCTTTGCTGCCAATGTGGTTATTGTAGTTTCAGTCGTTTTATCTTTTGGTGTGTGGGGGTTGCAACGAGTTTTCCCCATGTCAGGTATTGTCGATTGGTTAGGCTTGTCTCCTGACTATTATAATTTTGTCCGACACATTTGGGCATTGGTGATATATGTGTTTGTTCATAATGATATCTTTCACTTGTCTATCAATATGCTGTTAGTCTATATATTTACAGACAAGTTTTTTCGGGTGGAGCCTTCCAAAATCTTTTTTATGATATTCTTTGTTGGTGGAGTGATGGGTGGTGTTTTTTATGTGCTGGGGTACCAGTTGTTACATGTTTTTGGTATTGTTTGTGCTCCATCCATTCTGTTGGGATCTTCTGCTGCTGCAATATCCTTGTATCTTTATGGAGTCTTTTCTTACAACCCAACCTTGTCTGCCAAGATGACCTTTTATCTTAGAGCATTAGCTGTTGTTTATATTTCCTTTACTGTTTTGTCTCTATTGTATTCTATATGGATTGGAAAACCATCTTTGTCTGACTGCGCCCATCTTGGTGGTGTGCAGGCCGGGCTGATGATAGCCTTTTATGCACGAAAAAATCGAATAAAAGCTTATCATGAGATGAGATTGATTCATTGTCTTGAAAGTAGAACACATATTCTAAATAAACTGACGAGATCCGGTTATGATAGCTTAACGAAAGAAGAGAAAGCCACTTTGTTAACCATGAAGGATTTTCCACACAAAAATGCTAATTTGGAATGAGACGATTGAAATCCAAACATGTTCATAAAGGTTTGAGTAAACTGCTGCAGACAATTCTTTTGATAGTAGCTCTTGTGGTCAATTTGATGTTTGTATTGTCCCTTTTGAGCTCTTATCTTTCGGGACGTATTCTCTTGCCGGCTGTTTTAGGTCTAATCTTTCCGCTTGTGTTTATTTTGGAGGTAATCGTTTTATTGTATTGGACTTTTAGGAAGAAATGGATCTGGGCCGGAATAAACCTTATCCTTCTAATCTTTTCTTTGGATTCTCTTTTTACATATATGCCTATGCATGGACCAAGGGAATCCATTCCGATTACTGATTCTCTGAAAGTGATAAGCTATAATGTCAATGCATTTGATTTTGTCTCACATAAAAAAACGGATCCCAATCCAATCTTGAAGTATTTAAAGAATTCTGATGCTGATATTATCTTTTTGCAAGAAGCACATCTTTTATCTGTAAGTCTGAAGCAGCTGAAAAGTTATCTAAATGAGTATGATTATATTTTTGATGATAATGCGCAACCGGATCGGGGGTCCAGGTTGATGGTAATCTCAAAATGGCCGATCATTAAGACCGAAAGGATTTCATACCCATCACAGTTTAATGGCTCTTATGCATACTGGATAGCTTACAAAGGTCGAGAGATATTGGCTGTGAATAATCATCTGGAGAGTTTTAGACTTACGAGAGAAGATCAGATACAGTACAAAGCTTTGGCGAAGAATGGTGAAGCCAATGAGCTTTGGGGGCAAGCTGCTAAAAAGTTGATACCCGCTTATGCCAAACGAGCTCTACAAGCAGATGAGGTGCATCGGTTTATCAGCAATTCTAATGCGAAATATGTTATTTGCGTGGGAGATTTTAATGACACGCCTATCTCTTATGCAAGGCATCGTATTGCGGATGGTCTGAAAGATGCATTCAAAGAGGCAGGGAAGGGACCGGGCTTTTCGTTCAACTTTCAGTCGAAGTTTGTAAAGGCGAGAATCGATCATATTATGCATTCCAAAAATATACTTGCAAGAAGATGTTATGTGGATAATTCGATCTCAACGAGTGACCATTATCCCATTGTCGCAATATTGGGCTTTCAATAGATATAAAATGTTTATTTTGAGTAATAATATTTAACTTAGCGCTGCTTGTCGCAACAGAATTAAGGATACATTGTCCGTAGGTTTGATAACTTAGATTATCTTTGTAGCGATGGCATAAAAGTCAGTAATATCTAAACAATAAGAATGGAATACAGTTTTCTTGACTTGTTAACCCTTGTAGGATCACTCGGAGTTTTCCTTTATGGAATGAAGATTATGAGTGAAGGGTTGCAGAAAATTGCTGGAGAACGGATGCGTACCATCCTTTCAGTGATGACTTCTAATCGCTTTTTGGGAGTTTTTACGGGAATATTGATTACGGCACTAATTCAGTCCTCAAGTGCAACAACGTTGATGGTTGTTAGTTTTGTCAACGCCGGTTTGCTGTCCCTTGCTCAGTCCATATCCGTTATTATGGGTGCTAATGTTGGTACGACGGTCACGGCATGGATAATCTCGTTGTTTGGATTTAAAGTTGATATTGGCACCTTTGCGTTGCCACTTGTTGCTTTTTGCATTCCACTGTTGTTTTCTAAAAAAAGTACTTGGAAGAATTGGGGTGAATTCATTATGGGTTTCTCCCTTTTGTTTTTAGGCTTGGGCTTTTTAAAAGATTCGATGCCCGATCTTCAAAGTAATCCTCAGATATTAGCTTTCCTTCAAGACTATACAAATATGGGCTACGGCTCCGTATTTTTATTTTTGATGATTGGTACAATTATGACAATAGTAGTCCAGTCTTCAAGTGCTACTGTTGCGATTACATTGATTATGTGTTCCAAAGGTTGGATACCATTTGAGATGGCAACAGCTATGGTTTTGGGTGAGAATATAGGTACTACCATTACAGCCAATCTGGCGGCTTTGGGTGCCAATACCAATGCAAAAAGGGCAGCTTTGGCGCATCTATTGTTTAATATATTTGGTGTAATATGGGTACTCATACTATTCTATCCGTTTAATAGTATGATTGTACATATCTCCGAGTATTTTGGGCAAGGAGACCCCAATGCTTTGTTTAAAGAAGTTGGAAGACTTTCTCAACATTACGATGCAGATACAATGAGTAAGATTGTATCGGGAGCACTTAACAGTCAGCCCCAATTTGCGGCCATCAACGCTCAGTTGACATCTCTTTCTGTAGTTGTCAGTATGGGATTGGCTCTTTTCCATACAATGTTTAATATCTGTAATGTTTTGGTGATGATATGGTTTGTCAAATTTTATGTGATGATTTGCAACAAACTTATCCCGGCCAAGAAAGGAAGTAAAGATGAAGATCCTCATTTGCAGTTTGTCTCTTTTGGTATGCTCTCCACTTCCGAGTTGAATCTTCTACAGGTAAGACAGGAGGTTAGAACTTATGGAGTGCGTGTTGCACGAATGCTCAGTATGGACGAACAACTCTTGGTAGAAAAGAATAAGGAGCAGTTTACTTCTGTTTTTAACAGGATAGAGAAGTATGAGAATATTTGTGACCGAATGGAAGTTGAGATAGCCAAATACCTCAATAAGCTTTCTGAGGGACGTCTAAGTTCGGAGGCAAAAGAGGAAGTTCGTGTCTACCTAAGAGTTATTTCAGAGATTGAAAGTATTGGAGATGCTTGTTTTAATATCGCAAGAGGTATCCGAAGAAGAAATGAAGGAAAATCAGTCTTCTCAAAAGAATTAAATGACCAGATCAAAGCCATGTTTGCACTCTGTTATCGTGCTATTGATCGAATGAATGAGGTCCTCGAGTTGAATGAGTTTTCAACAGAAGATGCCAGAATCTCCTATGATATAGAGAATGAAATCAATAATCTTCGAGATCGTTTAAAGCTGAAGAACATGGAGGATATGCAGAACAAGCTTTATGAATATCAGGATGCGGTCTATTATATGGATATTGTTGATGAATGCGAAAAGTTTGGTGACTATGTTTTGAATGTGGTGCAAGCTTTGGTGGAGAAAAAGATTTAAGTAAGAATATTTAAGTATATATAGATATGAGCGTGGAAATAAGACAAGTAACTACAAAGTCAGATTTGAAAAAGTTTGTGACTTTTAATCTTGAATTGTACAAAGGCAATCCTTATCATGTGCCAGGTCTCATTGATGATGAAATCATGACTTTGAGTGAAGATAAGAATCCTGCGTTCGAATTTTGTGAATCAGTTTATTTCCTTGCTTATAAAGATGATAAGATTGTAGGGCGAATTGCCGGTATAATCAATCACAAAGCCAATGATATCTGGAATCAGAAACATGCACGTTTTGGATTCTTAGACTTTATAAATGACAATGAGGTTGTAAATAAGCTTTTTGCTGCTGTAGAAAACTGGGCTAAAGAGAAGGGTATGGATATGTTACATGGACCTATGGGCTTCTCGGATATGGACCATGAGGGCCTTTTGATTGAAGGTTTTGATCAAGTCGGTACCATGGCTACTATTTACAACTATGCATATTATCCACGACAATTGGAGAGATTGGGCTTTGTGAAGGATCAGGATTGGAAAGAATATAAGATATATGTGCCGGAAGAGATCCCGGAAAAGCATCTTAGAATTTCGAAAATTGTGCGTGAGAAGTACGGGCTTAAGACGCTGAAGTTTAAGTCCAGAGAGGAGATTATGAAGTATAGGCATCAGATTTTTGATACGATCAATAAGGCTTATGCTCACCTCTATGGTTATTCAGAATTATCAGAAGCTCAAATAGAGTATTATTCTAAGATTTATCTTCCAATGTTGAGATTGGAATTTGTCACGGCTATAGTCAAAGAGCAAGACGACGAGGTTGTCGGTATTGCTATTACACTTCCTAATCTTAGTCGAGCACTTCAGAAGGCAAAAGGAAGTCTTTGGCCATTTGGATTTATTCATCTTCTAAGAGGTCTTAGATGCAAGTCCAAAATTATTGATCTTTATTTGGTCGGTGTCTTGCCGGAGTATCAGAATAAAGGAATCAATGCATTGTTATTTGATGACCTTATTCCAATCTTTAAGAAGAATGGTATTGTTTATGCAGAAAGTAATCCTGAGTTGGAAACCAATATGGCTGTCCAACTTCAGTGGAATTACTTTGAGCGTAAACATCATAAAACTCGCCGCGCATATATCAAACGAATTGATTGATATATGGAAGAAAATAAAAAGGTTGTCTCCTATAGTGAAGACGATTTTACCACTCTCAGTTGGGACGAGCATATTAGACGCCGCCCGGGTATGTATATTGGTAAATTGGGGGATGGTACATATCAAGATGATGGTATCTACGTCCTTTTGAAGGAGGTTATTGACAACTCTATTGATGAGTTTGTCATGGGTGCCGGAAAGAGAATAGAACTTACTATCGACGAAGGAGTTGTTACTGTAAGGGATTATGGTAGAGGTATTCCGATGGGTAAGTTGGTCGATGCTACCAGTAAGATGAATACAGGTGCCAAGATTGATTCAGATGCTTTCAAAAAGTCGGTAGGTCTCAATGGTGTTGGTATTAAAGCAGTAAATGCGTTATCTGTTGATTTTGAGGTGACTGTGTGGCGTGAGAAGTCTACCAAGAAGGTGACATACTCCAGAGCCAAGCTTTTGGAAGAGACAGACATTACACCTTCAGATGAGAAGTCAGGTACGAGAGTCAGGTTCAGACCGGACAGCGGTCTCTTTAAGCATTATAAATATAGGGATGAGTATGTGGTTGAGATGGTTAAGAACTATATCTATCTCAATACGGGTCTTACTATTGTTTACAATGGCACTTCTTATTCATCCAAGGAGGGGCTGGCCGATCTATTAAAGGATAATATGACCGGCGATCCTCTTTATCCAATTATTCATTTTAAGGACACCGACATTGAGGTCGTAATTACCCACACCAATCAATATGGAGAGGAGTTTTACAGTTTTGTAAATGGTCAGAATACTACACAAGGAGGTACTCACCTCAGTGCGTTTAGAGAGGCTGTAGCAAGGACTATAAAAGAGTTCTATTCTACAAGGAATTTCGATTATTCGGACATTAGATCGGGGATGAGTGCCGCGATCAGTATCAAGGTTATTGAGCCGGTATTCGAGAGTCAGACTAAGACCAAGCTTGGTTCACGGGATATGGGTCCCAACGGGCCTACTGTGCAAAAGTTTGTAGGTGATTTTCTGAAGAAAGAACTGGACGATTATCTTCATATACATGGAGAGATAAGTGAAGTCATGCTTCAGAAGATTCAATCCAGCGAACGAGAGCGTAAGGCCATGAGCGGTGTGACCAAGTTGGCCCGAGAGAGATCTAAGAAATCCAGTTTACATAATAAAAAACTTAGAGATTGCACTGTTCATTTCAACGATCCCAAGGCAAAGGATCCTGACAGGACCTCTATTTTCATTACTGAGGGTAGATCGGCAAGTGGTTCGATTACCTCTTCAAGAGACCCTGCCTATCAAGCTGTCTTTAGCTTGCTCGGTAAACCATTGAATAGTTTTGGTCTTACCAAGAAGGTGGTCTATGAGAATGAAGAGTTTAATCTTTTGCAAGCTGCTCTTAATATTGAAGATGGTATCGAAGGACTTAGGTACAATCGGGTCATAATTGCGACTGATGCCGATGACGATGGAATGCATATAAGATTGTTGTTGATTACTTTCTTCCTTCAGTTCTTCCCGGATCTTGTAAGAAAGGGACATGTCTTTGTGCTTGAGACACCATTGTTTAAGGTAGTTGCACCTAAAGAGTCCATTAAGAATAAAGGCTTTTCTTCTACTCGTAGGTCAAAGAAAAAGTCAAAGAATGAGGATGACCTTCCGACTACTATATATTGCTATTCTGAATCTGAGAAGCAGGAAGCTATTAAAGCACTTGGCAAGAAGTCTCATATAACTCGTTTCAAGGGTCTTGGTGAGATTTCAGCTCCCGAATTTAAGGAGTTAATAACTGAGGAAAACATAAAGTTGGAGCCGGTAAGGATGCGTCGCGAGGATAATGTGTCCGATTTATTAGAGTTTTATATGGGTAAGAATACCCCTTCAAGACAGGATTTCATCATTGATAACCTTACTGTTGACGAGGAGATGCTTTAATCTTTTCGTTAGTTACTTATTATGAATAGTTCATATTATGTGGACTTCAAAAAACAATTGAAATGGAGAAAGTTGCTCTGTATGCAGGGTCTTTTGACCCTTTTACTCGTGGTCATGACGATATTGTGAGACGTTCTTTAAATTTATTTGACCGAGTGATCGTAGCCATAGGCATCAACGCTACCAAGCATTGTCTTTATACGCCTGATCAAAGAGAGCGTCAAATATCATTGTATTATGAAGATGAGCCACGGGTCAAGGTGGTAAAGTATGATATTCTCACGGTTGACCTTGCCAAGCAGTACGGAGCTTCTGTGTTGGTACGGGGTGTACGTTCCGGTGCAGACATGGAGTTGGAGAGAAGTTTGGCAGACCTTAATCGAGTTATAGCAGGAATGGAAACTGTAATCTTGCCGGCTTCACAACAGCTTTCGCACATTTCATCTACTGTAGTCAGAGAGTTGATGAGCTATGGTAAGGATGTAGACTCTTTCTTACCTGACGGCTTCGACCTGATAGAATAATCGTTTGATATATACCTTTATTGTACAATCTTAATGTCATCTTTGGAATTTCCTATTCCAATCTTTGCTACCTTTATACTTAGTTGTTAGAAATTTTAGAAATTATGATGAAGAGAAAGTCATTTACTGTTATGTTTATGCTTACTATTCTGATGGTAAGCTCATCTTTGAAAGCCCAGTTTTTGCCACCTAATTATAAAGAAGCCATTGATAAAGTTGCT
This sequence comes from Falsiporphyromonas endometrii, assembly GCF_042654485.1. NCBI lineage: Bacteria > Pseudomonadati > Bacteroidota > Bacteroidia > Bacteroidales > Porphyromonadaceae > Falsiporphyromonas > Falsiporphyromonas endometrii. The sequence goes on from NZ_JBHSGO010000005.1 coordinate 11,258, forward strand.
CATTCAATAGCTGCTATCAGTCAGTTGTATGTAGATACTGTCAATACAAATAAACTGGCCGAAGATGCTATTCGTGGCGTCTTATCTGAATTGGATCCTCATTCTGTCTATATCAATGCTGATGATAACAAAGAGGAGATGAACGAACTTGAAGGAAAGTTCAGTGGGGTAGGGATCCAGTTTAATATGTTGACGGATACCCTTTATGTAGTGCAAGTGATTCCGGGTGGACCATGCGAAAAAGCCGGGTTGCTTGCCGGTGATCGTATAATGAAGGTTAATGGCGAAAACATAGCGGGACTGAAGGTAAAAAATTCCAAGATAATGAAGCTTTTGCGAGGGCCCAAAGGCACCCAAGTAACATTATCTGTTTTACGGGGTAAGCGTCAATTTGATTACGTCGTTACAAGGGGTGAAATTCCTATTCACAGCAGAGATGCTTGTTATATCATACCTGATACGAAGATTGGTTATATGCGCTTCAACCGATTTAGTATGACTACGTACGATGAGTTCGAAAAGGGTGCTAAGAAGTTGCTCGAAGAGGGTATGGACAAACTTATTATAGATCTTCGTTTTAATGGTGGAGGAATATTGGATGCTGCTCAAAATATGGCAGGTGCATTCTTACCAAAGGGAGCCAAAGTCTTGACCGTAAAGAATAATAGACCACCTTATTTCTCTCAAGATTTGCTTGTTGAGTCAGCCTCTTTACCTGCGCTAAAGAAGATACCCCTTATCATACTTATCAATGAGTTTTCAGCTTCTGCCAGTGAAATCTTGACCGGTGCTATCCAAGATTGGGACCGTGGCCTTGTTATTGGGCGAAGAAGTTTTGGTAAGGGTCTTGTTCAAAGACCTATTCCCTTGCCTGATGGTTCGGTTATTAGACTTACGATAGCTCGTTATTATACCCCTTCCGGCAGATGTATTCAGAAGCCATATGTCAAAGGTGATTCACGCTCTTATGAAGAGGATATCCTAAATAGATTTAAGCATGGGGAGCTATTGCATTCCGATTCGATTGCATTCCCGGACTCTCTAAAGTATAAAACCCTATCAAAGGGGCGTACTGTGTATGGAGGTGGGGGCATTATGCCGGATATATTTATTCCTTTAGATACTACGAAGCAAAATGATTTGGAGAAAGCTTTGCTTATGACTGCATCACTTGTCAGGGTGCTCCCTCATTATATGGATAAAGAGCGCAAGCCTTTGCTTAAGAAATATCCTATTGCGTCAGAGTTCGAAGCTTCCTATCATGTGCCCAACTCTTTGTTTAATGAAGTCAAGAAGGTTGCTCTCGAGAATGATGTCAAATGGGATGATAAGCTTTTTGCGGAGGCTAAGAGTAAGTTGGCTTTCCTATTAAAGTGTTATATAGCAAGGGATTTGTATGGCGAAGATGTGTTTTATTCGATGATTAATACATTGGATAAGGAATATAATGAGGCTATAAAGATCTTCTCAGAAAAATCTTGAGAGACTTTTTTATTGATGACCGTAAAAGAATGCTTTTATAGGTCATCAATTTTTTTTAGTATCTTAGTCGTTGATAAAGAATAAGATCCATGGAGATAAACATATTATTAACCATACTTTTGATTATCATCTCACTTGGCGGATTACTCCTCCAAGGGTGTGGGGTATCTCTTATTAAGTTGGATCAAATGGGTGTCTCTCCATTCACCAAATGCAATCTTATAAGTGGTCTTCATGAGTGGGCTGTGAAGCTCGAAAGAAGAGGCTCTTATCTGTTAAATACTGTTATCTTTACTAATGCTCAAAAAGCGACTCAAACAACACTGATTCAACTTCAAAATCACAACTTCCGGGGTTAGGGTCACCTGACCTTCCTAACGACTTTGTCTGTTTTATAGTACGAAACAGGCTTTCTTTATGCGCTATTTTAACAAATAAGCTCGCGCAAGAAGCAATCTATTCTCGCGCGACTTTCGATCTGTTGTCGCGCGACCTTGACATGCGAAGTCGCGCTACTTCAGGTGCAACCTCGCGCGAGGTTAGGTTCAAGGTAGCGCGAGAGTGGATTGCAAGTCGCGCGACCCTCCTAAAAAAGCAGCCTGAAAGCTATTTTTAAGTCGCTGAAAGAGAAATTAGAAAACCTCTTTATGTATTTTAACACATTCCCATCACAATTATTTTCTTCTCCGCGACTCTTTTGTCTTAAAAATAGCATTTCTAAGTTTAAAGTATGGCCTTTTTTAGACATAAATCGAGACAATGATATTTACATATTTTATATAATAAGATGCGTTTTAATGAAGAAATAGTATTACATACAGTCTCAAATCACTTGTTAAATCAAAAGTGTATTCCGGCATTGCTTCTCAGAAATACGTTATTGTCAGTCTGTTTAAGACTGTTATAAAAGTGTACTGAAGATCTTTTGAGAGAATATCTTTTCTTTCTTTGATATGTGATATGACCTAAACTTGTTATTGTTTATTGGTTAGGTTGGGTGAAAATTGTTCCATAACTTTAATTATTGATACTCATAAAGTTGTAAATATTAAATCAACTAATCTACCGATATTCAATACATTAATACCTCATATAAGATAATTTTTCAATTAGATTTAAACAGCTTCTAAATGATGATGTGAGGGAATATAAGTGCACAACGATAGATAATTTAGGGGAACTCTTTAAGGGTGTCTTGATTATAAATCATAGAAGTAATATAGATGAGGATTTATTTATGATCTATTTTAATAAAAGATAGCTATTTTGTTAAATATCTGATTTATCTTTGTTGTAATATTTAATATTCCTAAATGAAATAAGGTTATTAGATAAAAATTATTTGCCGAGTAATTTATAATTCATAATGCATATGAGTAAGTTTATTGTTTTTCTTAGCATTATGCTACTCATCTCGCTAAGTGCTAATGCGCAGTTTACATTAAGAGGAAAGATAACTGATGAGAAGGGTGCTCCCATCAACGGAGCCTATGTTTATCTTTATCACAAAGGTGATATGGCAGCATTGACCAATTCCTCTTCCAAAGGCGAATACACCCTGACGAAAGTACCGAAGGGTACTTATGATATGGTCGTAAGCTTTGTCGGTTATAAGCAAAAGGACAAAACCATCACTGTGGATAGGGACCTTACCTTGAACTTCATTTTGGAAACGGACAATGTCATGCTTGAGAAGGTGGTCGTCGAAGGGAAGAGGATCCAGACTACTTCCAAGGGGCATGTATTCTATCTTTCGGAAAAGGCTAAGGAGAGCAAGAATCCCTATAAGGCCCTTCAAGAGATCCCACTTATATTCAGTGATCCTGTCAACGAGACCGTGCGTTCAGTCGACGGAGAGTCTATGGCCATCCTTATTGACGGCATGAGAGTCAATTCGGGCATCTCTCCCATTGATCCGGCGCGTATCAAGTCTGTGGAGATTGTCGATGTTGTGGGAGCCAGGTATATGAGACAAGGCATCAAGAAGGTGATGAACATCAAGCTTAAGAAGTCTATGGATCTCTATACTTATGCACAGCTGCAAGGCCAAGCATACTATCCTCGTCAGGATTATTACTTTGGGCCCAAATTTGAGATCGGCAATAGTCGCTTCTCCGTATATGGGAGTGCGAGTGGAGACTTTTCTAAGACGAAGACGTCTCATGGTTACGATCTTTCTTCTTCAGGATTAAGTAGGAATTATTCGGGGGAGAGCACTGGAAAGGACAAGGATTTCTACTTTTCTTTTATGAGCAAGTGGAGGATTACAGAAAAGGACTATCTGGCCGCCTATGTGCAGGGCGACTTTGACAAGGCAAAGGATGACAATAAGTCTTTCGGTAGTCAGGAAGGTAAGGACATGGTGAGAACGGCCCGAACCGACTACAAATCAGACATCTTTTCTGCCACGGCCTATTTCAAGCACCTCTTTTCAGAAGATCAGGAATTAGAGGCTTATGCTGTATATTCAGACAACAGGGCAGACAATACTAACAAACTTTCGGAAGAGATCGGCGGCAATGACGGACTCAATATTCAAAAATATATCAATGACATGAAGTCGGTAAAAGGTACTCTGAACTATTCTCAAGACTTCGAGAACGGAGGCAGCCTCGAATTGGGAGACGAGACCGAATACTTGTACGACAAGATTGATAATACGGGGATTAGCAGCTATCTCTACAGGCATCACCGCCTCAATGAATATTTCTATGCAGGATATAGCGGCCGCATTGGGCGCAAGCTGACCTATAACACAACGGCGGGGATGGAGTATGTATCCATGAGGTCGGATACGATCAGGCACAGCTATTTCAAACCCAGGGTGTCGCTGGGGTTATACTATAATATCTTGGAAGAACTGAGGACGAGTATCAATTACAGCTATAGGAATTCGGCTCCGTCTGTGGAAATGCTTAATCCTTACAATACGTCTGCCGACACCTTGCTGGTGAGACACGGAAATCCGCACCTTTTACCTTCCCAAACGCACGCTTTCACGTGGAATGCCGGCTATATGAAGAGCGGATTATATCTCGAACCCGGCGTATCGTACAGCATTTCCAGCGACATCGTCAAGCCGGTCAGCATAGCTCAGGACAACGGGGTGCTGCTTACAACTTACAGGAACGAGGGCCGTTTCCGCGCCCTGGCTTTGCAGCTGCAGGTCTTGTGGAGGAAGAAAGGGTATTTCTTCATTTTGAATACGTCTCACAACGTCAGCTATTATACTGAGTCGGGTGCAAAGAAATACTTCAATGGAATGATGTTCTTGAGCAAGGATTGGGGAAAGTTTAATGCGAGGATTTCTTTGACCTATCAGAATTACGAGTATACGGAATATTCCAGAACGAAGAACGACAGGCCTTCAAGTACGCTGGTCCTGACATACAGCTTCACACCGGACCTCGTACTCTCTTTGGGTTGCGACAACATTTTCGGCAACGTGAAGAAAGAGACCATGATTGCGACGGGGCGGTATAGGAGCGTTTCCTTTACGACTGAAAAGACATTCACTCCCTGGATACAGCTAAGATGGAGTATGAGGAAGAATGAAAGCAAGAAGATTGATCTCGACAATGACATCATCAAAGATCCTGAAGAAAGGATCAAGCTTTGAAGTCTGTTTCTTACTGGATTGATTTGTTGTAGCAGGACAAATTTCAAAAGTGTCTATTAAAAGTGATATGTAAGAAATAAAAAGATTTATGGCTTTTTGCCATTCAAATACAAAGCAAGCGGCACTTGATTTTCAGGTGTCGCTTGCTTTATGGACTGTCCCAAAGGGGTATTCCCGTACTTGAACCATGTAGATACACCGGAAGATAGGGTGATATTCCTCTGCTTAGCAATCTCTCTTATCCTTGAGGTAAAACAACCCTAAACTCTGTGACCATATATGGAAGAAAAACTATATTGTCCAAGCCTTAAGGAAAAGCTCATCTCTTTGACTTTCGACTAAAAGGATGCCGGCATGTCGATTGTTTTGAGTGAGCCAAGATATTACACAGATACATTCCTCTCTATTGTATATCTATTTGATTGTCATGTCCCTGTTTTTGCGATTGGCTTGGAAGATATCCCATCTCGGATTTGAATGCTCTCAAGAAAGATTGGTAATCTCTAAATCCAAGTTCATACGCTACATCCGTAATTGTTTTTGTAGTTCCTCTTAGTAGTTCTTCAGCACAAGAGATCCTAATTTTTCTAATGTATGCTGAAGGTGATTGTCCGGTCAAAGATTTTACTTTTCTACTAAGTTGAGACAAGCTAATATTGAGAGCTGATGCCATCTCGTTTCGGTCAAAGTCCGGATCAGATATATTGTCCGAGATGCATTTGGATAGATTTTCAAAAAATTCCTTGTCATATCCTTCTAATTTGTCCGGGTTGGTAATTTTTTCTGACTCTTCAAAAGTATTTTTTTCTTCTTCAATTTGATTGGTTAAATCCTCTTTATTAGGTTCTTCTTCTGAGTCCTTATTATTACCAAATTCCTTTTCTCCGGCAGCAATTACATTTTCTTTTGTTTTTAGTGTATATGACTTTTCTATACTGTTTCTTAGACCGTGACATAGCTTGAGAATGTTCCCTATACTGTTGATAAGATCCTCTTCAAGGAATGGTTTCATTAGATAAGCATCTGCTCCACCTCTTAAACTTTGATTTTGTTCATCAAACTTTCCTGTCGATGTTAGCATAATTACGGGTATGTAGCTTGTCTTTTTGTCTCCCTTGATTATCTTGCAAGTTTCTGTTCCACTCATACCTTTTAGCACACGATTGAGTACTATAAGATCCGGGTAGTATTCATTTGTCTTTTCAATGGCTTCTTCTCCGGAGTGGGCAATAATAACTTGGTACTGATCACTTAGAATCCTTCTAATATATTTTGCTATCTCTTTGTTATCTTCAACAACGAGTATTAGATCTCGAGTGTCCTCTTCATCCAGATCTATTTGATGCTCGTCAATCTCTTGCTCCTCTATTATATCGCTTTTCTTCTTGTTGGACTCAATAATAGTATTGACAACCTTCATGGCAGCATTTGCAATGTCCGTTTTATTCAAACCTTTAACCTTTGTTTCAATAGGATTACTGCTGTATTTGCGTGGAAGGATAATTTTGAAGGTGGTAATATTGCCGTTTTGGACAATCTCAATTTTCCCATTGATAATGTTAATCAATTGTCTTACATAAGAAAGGTCTATTCTAAAGCCCATGTCTGTTTCTTTAGAGTCAGAAGATATTCCTTTCGCTTCAAAGGTTGTAAGCAGTTTTTCGGCATTCATTTCGGAGCTTTTGGTGCTTATTGCTATCGAATATCTCTCTTTGGGCTCCTTATTGATGCTAATGTCTATGGTTGCATCTTTGTCGCTTCTTGCTATGGCATATATAAATAGGTGGTTCAGAATCTGATCTAAGAGGTAGGGTACGAAGCTTACCTCCATGTCCCAGTCAATGGTGTTAAATGAGAGTTTATTATTTTCATCTTCTGCAAGATCCGAGAAGTTTTCTGTTATCATCTGTACAAAAAGAGAAATGTTTCCTTCTATCCATTGATTGCAGTGACTATCACCTTTGACTTTGTCCACAGTAAGCATTTGGTTTGCCAAATTGATCAGTTCAAGGGTCTTATTCTCAACTATTTCAAGCATTCTAATAAGTTCGTCCGGATCAATATCTTTGCTTTTGTGCTTGATATATTCACTGTACCCCATAATTATTGTCAAAGGGCTTCTAAAGTCTTTTACCAAATTTCCGTAGAGATTAGCTTTAGATTGCATCAATTCTCTAATCTGCTTGCTGTGCTTATACTTAAGTTTTAGCAAGTAATATGTAACAATGGATGTGACAACAATGATTATGACAAGAAGGATAAGAAGGATATTGATAACGTCACGTTGGTTGACTTCTCGATCTTTCTCTTTAGTGATTTTCTGAATCTCTTCCTTGTTCTTATTTTGGATGTAGTTAAGTTCGACCTGGTTCAAAGTTTCTGTCTTTTTTTCTTTTTTCAGGATCTCATCGAGTTTGTCTGCTTCCGTATCCACTTTAATAGCATTGCGCAAATCTCCTTTTCTCACATAGTAGTCCCGCAGATGTCTCAACATAAATATTCGATCCTCTGTAAAATCATACTTTTTGGCCAATGCCAAGCCTTCCAGGCACACTTTTTATATGCTTGCTCATATTTGTTGATACTGTTTAAGCTAATAATCAAATTTTTAAGTGCAGCAAACTGTTCAAACTTACCATCCACTCCTTGTATAGCATTAAAACCGGCTTCATACAGTTCGATTGCTTGTTGTATGTCTCCTTTTTCTTTGAAGACATTACCAAGGTGTAAATAACAAAAGCTTACACCTAATGGATGGTTCTCAAACATATAATGCATAAGAGCAAGATTGAAGTAGTATCCGGCAGAATCAAGCAGATTCTCTTTCTCGTATGTTTCTCCTATAACAGCTTCATATCTTGATGCTTCGACAATATCGTTCATCAATCTGCTATGGGTCAATGCTATATGGAATTGTTTTCTTGCTTTGTTATATTGTCCCATTTCCATATATGCATGTCCAAGTCTGCGCAATGAGTAGATGCTTGCTCCAATGGCGTGTTTGTTTTTGGGATTGTTTTTGAGAATAGTATTGCTCAAGCCAATCGCTTTATCTGCATATTCTTTGGCTGCTTTGCTGAATTCTGCTCTGAGATAGTCGTATGAAAGTTCGTTTAGAGCATTTATTATTAGTATGGTATCGTTGGTAATTTTTGATTCGGCAATAGATTTTTCATGCCAACTTATGGCGTCGGATATTCTGTTGCTGTCGCAGTAACGCTTTCCGAGCTCATATGAATAAATGGCATCATAGTGAGGATCAGGGCTTTTCCCTTTCTTAAAAAAGAGCTCCAAATCCTTGGTAGACACTTTATCCAAGTTCTTTATCAGAGAATCCCTTAGCGGCTGATCCTTCCAATTCGTACCGCATCCTCCTTTTCGACAAGAGTAAAATAGGGATACCAGAAGAAATAGTAGAATCAGATATTTTGAGTATAAATTGCAGACTGAATGTTTCATCACAAACAAGATGATAATGTCTAAGTGTAGATTTTATTATCGTTATTAATGTCATAGAAACTGTAGTGAATGGATTTCAACATTGTATGAAAGAGAATTTAGTTGTTGTAAGCTGTATGTTGAAGCGAATAACGGGATATTTGTAATTTGTTTTGCTTAACTAATGTCCGGAAATGGCTTCAAATAAAACAAGGAGCTTGAATCCTAAGCTACTATATCATCTTTTCTGTAAATTCAAAACAGCCTCTTAGTCTGAGTATTCTATTGGTCAATAGAAATGCTTAAACATATGCATACATGGGGCCAAAACAACGAAAAGTGCAATGATCCAACTGCTTATGCTGTACAAATGTAGTGAATAGTTGTTGTTATTTCAAAGGGTGAATAGTTAGATCTTGTTATATAATTACAAAAGTTTTTCTTCATATTAATTATTCAGTTTGGAGAAAGACTATTGTACTCTTTTTAGGATATCGTTTTGATCTCAAATGATTCAAAATGAAGTGAAAAATATTAATCATAACCTTATGAGAAATGTTTTACAATAGTATATCTTACTGATACATTTTGTCTGCAATTTGCATATAGTCCCTGCGTTTTAAAATAAAAATTCTATATTTGCGGAGATTAGTGCAATAAATGAATTGCTTATTCGTTTATTGTATGTTTAATTAATAATACAAGTGTAAATCGAATGAGATCAAGAAAGATCGCCCTGCTGCTAATCTCGGTTTGCGGCTCAGCGACAGTGATGTTTGGTGTTCCCAAACATGCTAACATCTATCGCAGCGGCGAGAAGATGGCTTCTTCTTATTCAAGATCCCGCACATTCGTAGGAGAGAAGCCCGTCAAAGGACTTGTTTCTAAGATTATTGACGAAGGAAAAAAGTTTTTGGGAAGGCCCTATTTGTCAAAGTCTCCTGCAGGAGGTCGCTTTGATTGTTCAGGTTTTGTAAGTTACATTTTTTCGTGCTTTGACATTGATTTGCCACGTTCTTCACGCGCTATGTACTCACAATCTCAGAGAGTGAAGAATGCACAACCTGGCGATTTGCTTTTTTTCAAGGGAAGTAATCGAAGATCTTCTCGAGTTGGTCACGTTGCACTCGTTGTAGATGTTGATGGAAATCAAATTACGATGATGCATAGTTGCAATCGTGGTATTGTGGTGGAAAAATTGAATGGTAAGAAGTATTATGAGAGCCGATTATTAGGTATCGGTAGGGTAGGAGAACTTCAGAAAAGAATTAAGAAGTCAGACAATGAGCAGTTTAGAGGTGTTCCTATGAACGTGCAAGCTGTTTTAAGACATTTGGATGATTCTAAGATTTCCGATCCCGGAGACTATGACGAGGCCGGTGAGTAATCATGGTCTTGAGAGTTTTACTTCAATTGATTGTTAAAATCAAGTTCTGGCAGTACACAAAAAGAGACTTTCAATGTTAGGTTGAGAGTCTCTTTTTGTGTTTGTACAGATAAACTGACCTGATTTTAGAAGAATTGGAAAGTTGCTTTTTTTATAGAAGGATTATTATCACACTTATGAAATGAGGGAGATGGCTTTGGTCCCCTTTTGACTTTGTTATAACGATTAGTCGGGGAGATGTGTTTTGGAAGGATATTGTACGTAACCATTTTATCGTCAACATAATCAGTAACTTTATTGTTCCTTTGGCTTTTGTCTCTTTTCGGTCAAGATATTTCAAAGTTGTGACCACTATGTTTGGGGTAGGTTTTAGACTTTAATACTCAAACTCCTTAAAATCTCTTGTTCATATTTGTATTAATAGTCAAATGCTTACCTTTGCAAACCGAATCTATTAGTTGTACTAACATGTACTTGGAAATTTTAAAATCTAAAATACACAGGGCTGTCGTTACGGAAGCCAACTTGTCATACGTTGGTAGTATTACCATTGATGTAGCATTGATGGAGGCAGCTAATATACTTCCCGGCGAAAAGGTCCAGATTGTTGATAATAACAATGGAGCTCGTTTAGAAACATATGTTATTCCCGGAGAGAGGAATAGCGGTGTGATTTGCTTAAATGGAGCTGCAGCGAGATTGGTCCAACCCGGAGATGTTGTGATTATCATGGCTTATGCGTGGATGACTGCAGAGGAAGCTGCTGACTTTAAGCCATCTGTTGTTTTTCCATTGGAGGGAACAAATAAGCTGATAAGCTAACAGCCGGTGTAGTTTAACTGATAATATACTTAGCATAATATGTTTGAAAATCTTAGTGAAAGACTGGAGAGGTCCTTTAAGATATTGAAGGGACAAGGCTCTATTACAGAGCTTAATGTGGCAGAAACTCTTAAGGATGTTCGTCGTGCACTTTTGGATGCCGACGTCAATTATAATGTTGCGAAGCGCTTTACAGATGACGTAAAGAAAAAAGCCATTGGTCGTAATGTCCTTACTGCAGTCAAACCAAATGAATTGATGGTTAAGATTGTAAGAGACGAATTAGCCGAACTAATGGGAGGGACAGCTGCAGAATTTAAGATTGATGGTAATCCTGCTGTAATCTTAATGTCTGGTCTTCAAGGTTCCGGTAAAACAACTTTCTCGGCAAAACTTGCAAATCTTCTTAAGTCTAAGAATGGCAAAAAGCCCATGATGGTGGCTTGTGACGTTTATAGACCGGCAGCTATTGAGCAGCTCAAAGTCTTGGCCAATCAGCTCGGAGTACCTGTTTACAGTGAAGAGGGAAGTAAGGATCCCGTTTCTATTGCTAAGCATGCTATAAATGAAGCAAAGAATCAAGGCTGTGATGTAGTAATAGTCGATACAGCCGGTCGTCTCGCCATAGATGAAGAGATGATGACGGAGATTGCAGCGATCAAAAAGGCTATAAATCCTACCGAAACTCTTTTCGTCGTTGACTCCATGACGGGACAAGACGCAGTCAATACAGCTAAGGAATTTAATGAAAGGCTTGATTTTGACGGAGTCGTTTTGACTAAGTTGGATGGTGATACCCGCGGAGGTGCAGCATTGTCAATTCGTAAAGTTGTTGATAAGCCCATCAAGTTTGTAGGAACCGGTGAGAAGGTTGATGCTTTGGACCTTTTCCATCCGGATCGTATGGCTGATCGAATCCTTGGTATGGGTGATATTATTTCTCTTGTAGAGAGAGCCCAACAACAATATGATGAGGAGGAAGCGAAAAAACTGGAAGCTAAGATTGCGAAAAATCAATTTGATTTTAATGACTTCCTTTCTCAAATACAGCAAGTGAAGAGGATGGGTAACCTCAAAGATCTTGTTAGTATGATTCCCGGGGTGGGTAAAATGGTGAAGGATATGGATATCAGTGACGATGCTTTCAAAGGAATTGAGGCTATCATCTATTCTATGACACCTGAAGAACGGAAACACCCCTCGCTCTTGGATGGAAGAAGAAGAAAGAGACTCGCAATGGGTAGCGGAACATCTATTCAAGAGGTCAATCGCTTAATTACTCAGTTTGACCAAATACGAAAAGTGATGAAGCAACTGCAAGGTGGTAAAGCTGCAAAAATGGCGAAGATGGCAAGCAGACTTAGAAGACGGTGATTTTAAATTGTTTGGAAAATAGAGTTCACAATTCTGTTTTCAGTATTGAAGCAATAGAATAAGTATTGCAAAAATAGAAATACGAAGGAAGGGCTGTGTCTGCTTAGACATGGCCTTTCTTATTTACCTTAAAATCTTCAGATAAACTTTATAGGCGGAAAATGATTCGATTTTTATCCCCTATTGAATAGGAAAGGGATGAAAATAATTCATTGAGAACGACGGAGTTTTAGACAGAAAATCAATCATTTAGTTTGGCTGTTAAGAAAAAGTTCTTACCTTTGCACGGTTGATTGCAGTGTTATTAAGTCTGTGAAGCTTGAAAGAATGCTGTAATTGCTTATATAAGAATTTGTTATATAGTTAATTGAAATAAGAGTTAAGTAAAAATGCCTACAATTCAACAATTGGTTAGAAAAGGCCGTACAACGTTTGAGGAAAAGGGTAAGAGCCCGGCTCTTGATGCTTGTCCACAACGTCGCGGTGTTTGCGTTCGTGTTTATACGACTACGCCGAAAAAACCGAACTCTGCTATGCGTAAGGTAGCCCGTGTGCGTTTGACTAACGGTAAGGAAGTCAATGCTTATATCCCGGGTGAAGGTCATAATCTTCAAGAGCACAGCATCGTATTGGTTAGAGGTGGTCGTGTGAAAGACTTGCCTGGTGTGCGTTATCACATCGTTCGTGGTACATTAGATACAGCAGGTGTAAATGGTCGTACGCAAAGACGTTCTAAGTACGGAGCAAAAAAACCAAAAGCTGCGAAGTGATTAACTGACAGCTTTCAGAACGGCTGAGAGGTACCAATAGGTCGGCCGGCTTCTTTGTAAGTGAAAACTTCTGATAATAATACCGCATAGGCTTTTTAGCCAAGCGAAAGTAACGAACCAGTTTTGTGTTCAATTGGAAGGCTATTTAAGCGGTTGAGTAAATGTCCCGGCGGGGACGTTGAAGACGTAAACAAGGCAACCCAATCGACAGAAACGATTTTTTAAGTAACAATGAGAAAAGCTAAACCAAAAAGGCGTCAGATACTTCCTGATCCAGTGTTCGGTGACGTTAAGGTGACTAAGTTCGTTAATCACCTGATGTATGACGGCAAAAAAAACATCGCCTTTAGAATCTTTTACACTGCTTTGGACATTGTAAAAGGTAAAATGGCAAATGAAGAGAAGTCTCCTCTCGAAATCTGGAGAGCAGCTCTCGATAATGTAACTCCACAAGTGGAGGTTAAGTCCCGCCGTATAGGTGGTGCTACCTTCCAAGTCCCTACAGAGGTTAGATCAGACCGTAAGGAGTCAATCTCTATGAAGAATCTTATACTTTATGCTCGTAAACGTGGTGGCAAGACCATGGCTGATAAGTTGGCATCTGAAATTATGGATGCATTTAACAGTCAAGGTGGTGCCTTTAAGCGTAAAGAGGATATTCATCGTATGGCAGAAGCTAACCGTGCATTTGCACACTTTAGATTTTAAGGGGTAGGACAATGAGTGGAAAATCACAATTAAATTTGACAAGAAATATCGGTATCATGGCACACATTGATGCCGGTAAGACAACAACCAGTGAGCGTATCCTTTTCTACACCGGGTTGACTCATAAAATTGGTGAGGTACACGATGGTGCAGCTACAATGGACTGGATGGCGCAGGAGCAAGAAAGAGGTATTACTATTACTTCTGCAGCTACTACTACATTCTGGAATTACGCTGGACATAAATTCAAAATCAACTTGATTGACACTCCGGGACACGTTGACTTTACTGTAGAGGTAGAGCGTTCATTGCGTATCTTGGACGGTGCTGTAGCTGCTTTCTGTGCTGTAGGTGGAGTAGAGCCTCAGTCAGAAACTGTATGGCGTCAGGCTGATAAATACAAGGTGCCAAGAATTGCTTATGTAAATAAGATGGACCGTTCTGGTGCAAACTTCTTTGAAGTAGAGCGTCAGATTCGCGAAGTTCTTGGGGCTCACCCTTGTCCACTTCAAATTCCTATCGGTGCTGAAGAAAGCTTCAAAGGGGTCGTAGACCTTATCAATATGAAGGCTATCTTGTGGCATGACGAAACTATGGGTGCTGAATACGAAGTAGACGAAATACCTGCAGAACTCGTAGATGAAGCAAAGACATGGAGAGATAAGATGCTCGAAACGCTTGCTGAATGTGACGATGTTTTGATGGAGAAGTATTTCGATAATCCTGATTCAATTTCAGTTGATGAAATTAAGGCGGCTATTCGTAAGGGAACTCTTAATATGCAGATCAATCCGATGCTCTGCGGTTCTTCATTTAAGAACAAGGGTGTGCAAACTTTGCTTGATGCAATTTGTGCCTACCTTCCAAGCCCTCAGGATACTCCTACTATCGAAGGTCATGATATCAATGATCCGGATAAGGTTATTGTTCGTAAAACAGTTCCTGAAGAGCCATTGACAGCTCTTGCATTTAAGATTGCTACTGACCCGTATGTAGGTCGTTTGTGCTTCTTCCGTGTTTATTCCGGTGAGTTGCCGGCAGGATCATATGTTTACAATGCAAGAAGTGGAAAGAAAGAACGTATCTCTCGTCTTTTCCAGATGCACTCAAACAAGCAGAATCCTAAGGATGTAATCGAGTGTGGAGATATTGGTGCCGGTGTAGGTTTCAAGGATATCCGTACAGGTGATACTCTTTGTGCAGAAGATGCTCCTATCTCTCTTGAATCTATAGACTTCCCGGATCCTGTGATCGGTGTAGCTGTTGAGCCTAAGACTCAGAAAGACTTGGATAAACTTGGAGTAGGTCTTGCTAAACTTGCCGAGGAAGATCCAACTTTCCGTGTAGAAACAAATGAGGAGACAGGACAAACTGTAATTAGCGGTATGGGTGAACTTCACCTTGAAATTATTGTTGACCGTCTTAGACGCGAATTTAAGGTTGAATGTAACCAAGGTCGTCCTCAAGTTTCTTATAAAGAAGCTATTTCTAAGTCTGTTCAACTTAGAGAAACTTATAAAAAGCAGACAGGTGGACGTGGTAAGTTTGCCGATATTATCGTAAGACTTGAACCTGCTGATGAAGGATTCGAAGGTACATTGCAATTCGTGGACGAAGTAAAAGGTGGTAATGTTCCAAAGGAATTTATCCCATCTGTACAAAAAGGTTTCGAGAAAGCAATGCAAAATGGTGTCCTTGCAGGATATCCACTTGATCAAATGAAGGTTACCCTCGTGGATGGTTCATTCCACCCGGTTGACTCTGACCAGCTTTCATTCGAGATTTGTGCTATCCAAGCATTTAAGAATGCTGCAGCGCAAGCAGGACCACAACTTCTTGAACCTATCATGAAGCTTGAAGTGGTAACTCCGGAAGAAAGTATGGGTGACGTTATTGGTGACTTGAATAAGCGCCGTGGTAATGTTGAAGGTATGGAATCAAGCCGTACCGGTGCACGTATCGTCAAAGCTAAGGTGCCTTTGGCTGAAATGTTTGGTTATGTAACAGCGTTGCGTACAATCACTTCAGGTCGTGCTACTTCAACAATGTCATTCTCTCACTACGAACCGGTTTCTGCAAATATTGCACGTGAAGTGCTTGCCGAAGTGAATGGCCGTGTCGATTTGATTAAGTAAATACAATACATATCTTATAATGAGCCAAAAGATTAGAATTAAACTACAGTCTTATGATCATATGCTTGTAGACAAGTCTGCAGAAAAGATCGTAAAGACAGTGAAGACTTCTGGTGCGGTGGTAAGTGGTCCAATACCTCTTCCAACTCATAGAAGAATTTTCACAGTAAATCGCTCTACTTTCGTGAACAAAAAATCTCGCGAACAGTTTGAGCTCTCTTCTTACAAGAGATTGATTGATATCTACAACTCTACAGCCAAAACTGTGGATGCACTAATGAAGCTCGAGCTTCCAAGTGGTGTAGAAGTAGAAATCAAAGTGTGATAATTAAAACCTAAACCAATTAAAGAAATGCCAGGTTTATTAGGAAAGAAAATCGGAATGACATCCGTGTTCAGTGCCGATGGAAAAAATCTTCCATGCACTGTTATCGAAGTAGGTCCTTGTGTGGTGACCCAAGTAAAGACCCTGGAAAATGATGGTTACAAAGCTGTGCAGGTAGCTTTCGAAGAAAAGAAAGAAAAGCATACCAACAAGCCAATGGCCGGACTTTTCAAAAAGGTCAATACTACCCCCAAGAGACACTTGGCCGAGTTCAAGGATTTTAAGGAAATGCCGAATCTTGGTGATGAGCTGAGAGTGGAGCTGTTTGAAGGTACACAGTACGTTGATGTTGCTGGTATCTCAAAAGGTAAAGGTTTCCAGGGTGTTGTAAAAAGACATGGTTTTGGTGGTGTTGGTCAGACAACTCACGGCCAGCACAACAGACTTCGTGCACCAGGTGCAATCGGAGCTTGTTCTTATCCAGCCAAAGTCTTTAAGGGTATGAGAATGGCAGGTCAGACAGGAAACAGAAGAGTTACTGTCCAAAACCTAGAAGTGATCAAAATCATGCCGGAGCATAACTTACTTCTTCTTAAAGGAAGTGTGCCAGGCGCTAAAGGTGCAATCCTCAAAATTGAAAAGTAATGGAATTAAGTGTATTTAATATCAAGGGTGAGGATACCGGACGTAAAGTACAACTCGAGGACTCTGTTTTCGCAGTTCAACCAAATGATCATGCTATCTATCTTGATGTAAAGCAGTTTTTGGCAAACCAGCGTCAAGGTACCCACAAGACTAAGGAACGTTCTGAACTATCAGGTAGTACTCGTAAGCTAATCCGCCAAAAAGGTGGTGGAGGAGCACGCCGTGGTGATATCAATTCACCTGTACTTGTTGGTGGTGCTCGAGTGTTCGGTCCGAGACCAAGAAACTACGGTTTCAAACTAAACAAAAAGCTTAAGAGCCTAGCTCGTAAGTCAGCTCTTACTTATAAGGCTAATAAGAACGAGATTATCGTACTTGAAAATTTTGATATGGCTCAGCCAAAAACAAAAGATTTCAAGAATATTCTTGCAGCGTTGAAGTTGGATAATGTTAAGTCACTTATCGTAATGGATGACGTTAGCGAAAATACATATCTCTCTGCTCGCAATATACCAAACGTAAGCCTTATGCGTGCTGCTCAATTGAGTACTTATGCGGTTCTTAACAATGCTAAGTTGGTTCTTACTGAGCAATCAGTTGAACTTATCAATCAACAATTTAAAGGCTAAAGGAGAATAGAAAATGGGTATCATTGTAAAGCCAATTATAAGCGAAAAAATGACAGATATCACGGACAAAATGCCTAATAGATATGCATTCCGTGTCTCTCTTACAGCTAATAAGATTGAAATTGCTAATGCAATTGAGAAAATGTATAATGTTAAGGTCGTTAGTGTAAATACTATGAGATATGATGGCAAGAGATCCAGCCGTTATACTCGTGGTGGTCTGATCAAGGGTAGCAAGCCGGCTTTCAAAAAAGCAGTTGTGACTTTGAAAGAAGATCAAATCATCGACTTTTTCGGTAATATCTAACAAACGCAATGGGAATACGTAAATTAAAGCCCACTACACCGGGGCAAAGACATAAGATTATTGGAGCATTCGACAAAGTCACGAAGACAACTCCAGAAAAGTCCCTTGTTAGAGGACACAACAAAACTGGTGGCCGTAACAATACCGGTAAAATGACCATGCGTCATATCGGTGGAGGACACAAGAAACGTTATCGTTTTATTGACTTTAAAAGAACAAAAGACGGTATCCCTGCTACTGTTAAAGCTATCGAGTATGATCCAAATAGATCTGCGCGAATCGCTCTTCTATATTATGTAGATGGAGAAAAGGCTTACATCGTAGCTCCTGATGGACTTGAAGTAGGTATGACAGTTATGTCAGGCGAAAATGCAGCACCTGAAGTAGGTAATGCTCTTCCCTTGGCTAAAATACCAGTAGGTACAATTGTTCATAACATTGAACTTCGTCCGGGACAAGGTGGCAAAATGGTACGCTCAGCAGGTGTGTTTGCTCAATTGACTTCTCGTGAGGCTAAATACGTCGTTGTACGTATGCCGTCAGGTGAAACTAGAAGAATACTTGGAGCTTGTAAGGCTACAATCGGCAGCGTTGGTAATTCTGACCACGCACTCGAAAGATCTGGTAAGGCAGGTCGTACGAGATGGCTCGGCCGTAAGCCTAGAGTGAGAGGTGTTGCTATGAACCCGGTAGATCACCCAATGGGTGGTGGTGAAGGTAGAGCGTCCGGAGGACACCCACGTTCACGCAAGGGTCTATATTCTAAGGGTCTGAAGACAAGAGCTCCTAAGAAGCAGTCTTCTAAGTATATCATCGAAAGAAGAAAGAAGTAAAGTTTAAATCACACGAATTATGAGTCGTTCACTAAAGAAAGGCCCGTACATTAACCTAAAGCTCGAAAAGAAAGTTCTCGATATGAATGAGAGCGGTAAGAAGGCAGTGGTTAAAACTTGGGCAAGAGCATCGATGATATCTCCTGATTTTGTAGGACATACTATCGCGGTGCATAATGGAAATAAATTTATTCCTGTTTTTATAACCGAAAATATGGTAGGACATAAACTCGGAGAGTTCGCCCCAACGCGTACATTCCGTGGTCATGCCGGTAATAAGAAGAAGTAATTCTTCGGTTGAGATTAAACACTTCAGGAAACTGATATAAAAAATTATTTAGAACAATGGGTGCTAGAAAAAGAAAATCAGCCGAAGCTAGAAAGGAAGCCCTAAAAACAACATACTTCGCACAGCTTAAAAACGTGCCAACCTCACCTCGTAAGATGCGCTATGTAGCAGATATGATTAGAGGTATGGAATGTGATCGTGCACTCGGAGTATTGCGTTTTTCTCAGAAAGAGGCTGCTTCTCGACTAGAGAAGCTTCTACGTTCGGCAATAGCAAACTGGGAAGCAAAGAATGAGCGTAAAGCCGAAGAAGGCGAGCTATATATCTCTCGAATCATGGTTGATGGCGGAATGATGCTAAAACGTCTCCGTCCTGCTCCACAAGGTAGAGGATATCGTATCCGCAAAAGATCTAACCATGTTACTCTTTTTGTGGATTCAGTTAACAAGAATGAAACCAATATTTAATTCAGGATGGGACAAAAAACAAATCCGATAAGCAATCGTTTGGGGATTATTCGCGGATGGGACTCCAACTGGTTCGGTGGCCGTAACTACGGCGAAACGCTCCTTGAGGATAGCAAAATCCGCAGATATCTAAACGCTCGTCTCGCTAAAGCTAGCGTTTCTAGAGTCGTTATTGAAAGAGCCCTTAAGCTTGTTACAATTACTATTTGTACTGCTCGTCCGGGACTTATTATTGGTAAGGGCGGACAAGAAGTTGATAAGTTGAGAGAAGAGCTCAAGAGCCTTACAAAAAAGGATGTTCAAATTAACATCTTTGAAATTCGTAAGCCAGAACTTGATGCTGAAATCGTTGCAAGTAACATTGCACGTCAGCTTGAAGGTAAAATTAACTACCGCCGCGCAATCAAAATGGCTATCGCTTCATCTATGAGAATGGGTGCTGAAGGTATCAAGGTACAAGTTTCAGGACGTCTCAATGGTGCTGAAATGGCTCGATCTGAAATGTTTAAAGAAGGACGTACTCCTCTTCATACACTACGTGCTGATATTGATTACGCTCAAGCAGAAGCGCTCACAAAAGTGGGATTGTTAGGAGTGAAGGTATGGATATGCAAAGGTGAGGTTTATGAAAAACGTGACCTTGCACCTTCATTCAATGTGGGTAAGAATGCCGATCGTCGTGGAGGTCGCGATGATAGAGGCCGTGGTCGCAGACGCTCAAGAAGAGGCGGTAATAATCGATAACATTAGAAGTATCTTACAGAAATGTTACAACCTAAAAAAACAAAATTTAGAAGAGCTCAGAAAGGCCGTATGAAGGGTAATGCTCAACGTGGTAATCAGTTGGCATTTGGATCTTTCGGTATCAAGGCTCTCCAGAGTAAGTGGATTACAGGACGCCAAATAGAAGCTGCGCGTATCGCTGTAACCAGATATATGCAACGTCAAGGTCAGGTGTGGGTGCGTATCTTTCCGGATAAGCCGATCACAAAGAAACCTGCTGAGGTGCGTATGGGTAAAGGTAAGGGTTCACCCGAAGGCTTCGTTGCTCCTGTAACACCGGGAAGAATGCTCTTCGAAGTAGAAGGTGTTAGTTATGAAGTTGCCAAAGAAGCTCTTCGTTTGGCTGCTCAAAAGTTGCCGGTTACAACAAAATTTGTTGTCCGTCGTGACTATGATTTTACTAAATAAAAACGAAATTTAGTATGAAGATTGCAGAAATCAAGGAGTTGACTACAGGTGAGTTGCAAGAACGTCTTGTTGCCCTTATGGCAGAATATGATCAAAAGAGAATAGATCATTCAGTTTCATCTCTAGAAAACCCTTCGGAGTTGAAGAATTTGCGTCGTACAATTGCCAGAATCAATACGATTTTGGCTCAACGCTCCATAAACAACGATTGATCGTACAATGGATAGAAATCTTAGAAAAGAACGTGTGGGTGTTGTATCCAGCAATAAAATGGATAAGACTATCACTGTGTCAGTGAAGTGGAAAGAGAAGCACCCTATATATGGTAAGTTCGTAAATAAGACGAAGAAGTACCATGTACATGACGAGAAGAATGAGTGTAATATAGGCGATACCGTACGTATTATGGAAACTCGTCCTCTAAGCCGCTCTAAGCGCTGGAGACTAATTAATATTATCGAAAGGGCTAAGTAATGATACAACAAGAATCACGACTATCAGTTGCTGACAACAGTGGTGCAAGAGAAGTACTTTGCATTCGCGTGTTGGGTGGTACAAGGAGACGTTATGCCTCTGTAGGTGATACAATCGTTGTGTCAGTGAAGAGTGTCATTCCGTCAAGTGATGTTAAGAAAGGTGCCGTTTCAAAGGCAATCATTGTCCGTACCAAAAAAGAGGTACGCCGTCCGGATGGATCTTATATCCGTTTTGATGACAATGCATGTGTTCTTCTTACGGCATCAGGTGAAATGAGAGGTAGCCGTATCTTTGGTCCGGTTGCACGCGAGCTTCGTGCCAAAAACATGAAGATTGTTTCTCTTGCTCCTGAAGTACTTTAACACATTAAATTGAAAGCAAGAATGAGTAAGTTGCATATAAAGAAAGGCGACACTGTAATGGTACTTGCCGGCGAAGATAAAGGACGCAAAGGACGTGTGCTCCAAGTCCTCGTTGACAAAAACAAAGCCATTGTTGAAGGCCTTAACATGATCTCAAAACATGTAAAGCCCAATGCCGCTAATCCACAAGGGGGCGTAGAAAAGAAGGAAGCTCCTATTCATATATCAAATCTGAACGTTGTCGATCCCAAGAGTGGCAAAGCTACTCGTATCGGACGCAGATTGAACAGTGAAGGTAAACTCGTACGTTATTCAAAAAAGTCCGGGGAGGAGATTAAGTAATGAGCGAAGTATTGACTGCAAACCTCAAGAAGGTATATAATGAGAAGATTGTTCCTGCTTTGACAGAACAATTTGGCTACACATCAAAGATGCAGGTGCCCGTTCTCAAAAAGATTGTAATCAATCAGGGCCTTGGTATGGCTACAGCTGATAAGAAAATCATCGATATTGCTATCAATGAACTTACAGCTATTACAGGTCAGAAGGCCGTAGCTACTTTTTCTAAGAAAGACATCTCAAACTTCAAATTGAGAAAGCATATGCCAATCGGTGTAATGGTTACTCTAAGAAGAGAAAAGATGTATGAATTCTTGGAAAGACTGATTAGAATTGCTCTTCCTCGTATTAGAGACTTTAAGGGAATCCAATCTAAGCTGGACGGTAGAGGAAACTATACTTTAGGTGTAAATGAACAAATCATTTTCCCTGAAATTAACCTTGACTCAGTAAGTAAGATTATGGGTATGAACATCACTTTCGTAACCTCTGCTAACACAGACGAAGAAGGTTATGCTCTCCTTAAAGAGTTTGGTCTCCCATTTAAAAACATAAAAAAGGAGAATTGATATGGCTAAAGAATCAATGAAGGCACGTGAAGTAAAGCGTGCAAGACTCGTAGCGAAGTATGCTAAAAAGCGTGCTCAGCTAAAGGCTGAAGGTCGTTACGAGGAGCTTCAATTACTTCCGAAGAACGCATCTCCTGTACGTTTGCACAACAGATGCTCTATGACAGGAAGACCAAAAGGTTATATGCGCCAATTCGGTATTTCCAGAATCCAGTTCCGCGAAATGGCTTCTAAAGGCTTGATCCCGGGAGTTAAGAAAGCTAGCTGGTAAAGGAAATCTTATATTTTTTGAATTTTCGAGATGAACATTGCGCAAAAGTTTGTACTTTTGCAACGGCTTATGTTATTAAGCTAATGTTCGTCTCGAACATTCTATGTTAAATATTGTCTGGCATCGTACAGATCAATTTAAATTTTTAAAATGACAGATCCTATTGCAGATTATCTGACGCGGTTGCGTAACGCAATAAGAGCAGGCCACAGAGTGGTTGATGTTCCGGCGTCGAATCTTAAGAAAGAGATCACAAAGATTCTCTTTGACAAGGGCTACATTCTAAACTATAAGTTTATGGATGAGCAAGGTCCACAGGGTACTATTAAAGTTGCCCTTAAGTATGACCTCCGTAGTAAGGACAATGCCATCAAATGTCTAAAAAGGGTATCTCGCCCGGGTCTTAGACGTTATGTTGGTTACAGAGACCTTCCACGTGTGTTGAATGGTTTAGGTATAGCTATCCTTTCTACATCCAGAGGTGTGATGACAAATAAAGAAGCTGCTGACCTGAAGGTTGGTGGCGAAGTGCTGTGTTACATTTATTAATTAGGAGAAAATTATGTCACGTATAGGTAAGTTACCAATTCATGTACCTGCAGGAGTCTCCGTATCACAGCAAGGTGATTTAGTTACCGTTAAAGGTCCTAAAGGAGAACTCTCTCAGAAGATCGATTCTCGTATTAAAATGACCGTTGAAGAGGGAGAAATCGTATTCTCTCGTGCTTCAGAAGAACGTGAAGATCGTGCGCTTCATGGCTTATATCGTTCTCTGGTTAACAATATGGTTGTTGGTGTTAGTGAAGGATACTCTAAGACACTCGAACTTGTAGGTGTCGGCTATCGTGTATCTAACGATGGTCAAGTTCTTGAACTTTCACTAGGTTATACTCACGCGATCTATCTAAAACTTGCTAAGGAAATCCAAGTTGAAACTAAGAGCGAAAGAAACAAAAATCCACTTATTATCCTAAACAGCTGCGATAAACAGCTTCTTGGACAAGTATGTAGTAAGATTCGTTCTTTCCGTATGCCTGAGCCATACAAGGGTAAAGGTATTAAGTTTATTGGCGAAGAGATCCGTAGAAAGTCAGGTAAGGTTGCCGGTAAGTAATTTTAAAAGCATTAGTTAACATGGTAACGAAAAAAGCTAGAAGACTTAAAATAAAAACTCGCATTCGTTCGAGAATAAGTGGTACTGCTGAGCGTCCACGCCTTTCTGTTTTCAGAAGTAATAAACAAATTTATGCTCAGGTAATAGATGATCAAACCGGTAAAACATTGGCTAGTGCATCTTCTTTGAAACTTGATCTTAAGGGAACAAAGAAAGAAATTGCTGCCAAGGTTGGTGAGAATGTAGCCAAAGCTGCAAATGAAGCTGGTATCAAAACTGTTGTGTTTGACCGCTCTGGCTACCTATTTCATGGTAGAATTAAGGAATTGGCCGACGCTGCGCGTAAAGCCGGCCTAAACTTTTAATGTAATAGGCAGGTATGATAAATCGTGTAAAGTCAACCAATGACTTAGAACTTAAAGATAGACTCGTTGCTATCAATCGTGTGACCAAGGTAACAAAGGGTGGACGTACTTTTACATTCGCTGCCATTGTTGTCGTTGGTAATGAAGATGGTGTTATCGGTTACGGTCTTGGTAAAGCAGGTGAAGTTGCAACAGCGATCGCTAAGGGCGTTGAGGCAGCTAAAAAGAACCTAATAAGAGTACCGGTATATAATGGAACAATCCCCCACGAACAAGCTGCTCGTTTTGGTGGTGCAAGAATCATTCTTCGTCCGGCATCTGAAGGTACCGGTGTAAAAGCCGGTGGTGCTATGCGTGCCGTTTTAGAGAGTGTGGGTATCACAGACGTTTTGGCAAAGAGTAATGGTTCTTCCAATGCTCACAACCTCGTAAAAGCTACTATCTCTGCTTTGTCTGAGATGAGAAGCCCACTTCAGGTTGCTCAAAGCCGTGGTATCTCAGTAGAAAGAGTGTTTAAGGGATAATTGAGAATCAGAAAATGGACAAGAAGATTAAAATTCAACAAGTGAAGAGTCGTATTGGGGCTCCACTTCGTCAAAAGCGTACACTTGACGCTCTTGGATTACATAAGAATAATCAGATTGTAGAGCATGCTGCTTCTCCTTACATTCTTGGAATGGTTGATAAGGTTAAGCACCTAGTTCGTATTATTGAAGAATAAGAAAAATCAAATAGAATGGATTTATCTAGTTTGAAACCGGCAGAGGGTTCTGTTAAGACTCGTAAGCGTATCGGACGTGGTCCGGGCTCAGGTTTGGGAGGAACATCTACTCGTGGACACAAAGGTCAAAAGAGCCGTTCCGGATATAAGAAAAAACTTGGTTTTGAGGGTGGTCAGATGCCTATTCAAAGACGCCTTCCAAAATTTGGTTTTAATAATATCAATAGGGTTGAATATCAAGCTGTGAATCTGGATTCTCTTCAAGCTCTTGCTGAAAAGCAGAATCTGACAAAAATTACAGTTGAAGATATGGTTGCTGCAGGTCTTGCTAAAAAGAATGACCTGGTGAAAGTATTGGGTAACGGTGAACTCAAAACTAAGGTTGATGTCGTTGCCAACGCATTTAGTAAAACAGCTGAAGAGGCCATCACAAAGTTGGGTGGTACAGCAGAAAAGTGCTAAATCATGCGTGTAGTTGAGACAATAAAAAATATATGGCGTATAGAGGATTTGCGAAAGCGTATCCTCACGACCATATTTTTCGTATTGGTCTACCGCTTGGGTTCTTTTGTGGTGATTCCGGGTATTGACCCATCATCACTTGGAAAGCTCCAAAGTCAGACCTCTGAAGGGCTGTTGGCCCTCCTTGATATGTTCTCCGGAGGAGCATTCTCCCATGCCTCAATTTTTGCATTGGGGATCATGCCTTATATTTCTGCGTCAATTGTGATGCAACTTGCTGCTATAGCAATTCCATCAATGCAGAAATTGCAGCGTGAAGGTGAGAGTGGTCGTCGTAAGATTAATCAGTGGACTCGTTATTTGACAGTCCTCATTCTACTCCTCCAGGCTCCTACATACCTCATTAATCTTAGTGTACAGTTGACTGCTGCCAATGCGGCTATGCCTTCCGGCTTTTGGTTCCAGCTTTATGCAACCATCATTTTGGCGGCTGGCAGTATGTTCGTACTCTGGTTAGGTGAGCGTATTACAGACAAGGGTATCGGTAATGGTGTGTCTTTCATTATCTTGATTGGTATCATCGCCCGCTTGCCTCATGCTTTGTTTGCTGAATTTACTTCTCGACTTAGCAATCAGGCCGGTGGTTTGGTCGGTTTCCTATTTGAAATTGTTTTCCTTCTCTTTGTGATTGCAGGTGCAATCTTGCTTGTGCAAGGTACTCGCAAGGTTCCTGTTCAATATGCAAAGCGTGTTGTTGGTAATAAACAATATGGTGGAGCGCGTCAATACATTCCACTAAAGGTAAATGCTGCCAATGTGATGCCTATCATCTTCGCTCAAGCTATCATGTTTATCCCAATCTCAATTATGGGATTTGCGAAGAAAGATGCAGGATTTATGCATGCATTCACAGACAATACCGGTTTCTGGTATAATTTTGTGTTTGCTCTTCTGATTATTCTTTTCACATACTTCTATACAGCTATCACGATCAATCCGACACAGATGGCTGATGATCTGAAGCGTAACAATGGTTTTGTCCCGGGTATCAAGCCCGGTAAGGCAACTAAAGATTATCTTGATAACATCATGGATAGAATTACGTTGCCGGGAGCTTTGTTCCTTGCTATTGTTGCAATACTTCCTGCATTTGCCCAAATCTTTGGTGTAAGCAGCCAGTTTGCTCAGTTTTTTGGAGGTACGTCTCTTTTGATTCTCGTTGGTGTTGTACTTGATACGCTCCAGCAAATTGAAAGTCATTTGTTGATGAGACATTATGATGGTCTCCTCAAGAGTGGCCGTATCAAAGGTCGTACCGGTTCAGTATCTGCATATTGATGTAGAATGTTAATATGATTACACTCAAAACACAGGAAGAGATAGAGCTGATGTATGCAGCTAATCAGTTGGTTGGTATGACGCTGGCTGAAGTTGCTAAATTCATTAAGCCAGGTGTCTCTACCAAAGAGTTGGATAAAGTAGCGCATGATTTCATTTTCGATCATGGAGCTACCCCGGCTTTCTTGGGTTATGAAGGATTTCCGGCAAGCATATGTGCTTCAGTCAATGAGCATGTCGTGCATGGTATTCCTTCGTCAAAGCAAATCCTTAAAGAGGGTGATATTATTTCGGTAGACTGTGGAACCAAGTTGAATGGTTTTACGGGTGATTCGGCCTATACATTTGCTGTAGGTGAGATCTCTCCCGAAGTAAGAAGGCTGTTGGAAACAACAAAGCAATCTCTCTATATAGGAATAGAAAATGCTATCGCAGGTAATCGTACAGGCGATATAGGTAATGCTGTACAAACTTACTGCCAGTCTAAAGGATATGGCGTGGTTCGTGAGCTTGTCGGCCATGGTATTGGTACTCATATGCATGAAGCACCCGAAGTTCCCAACTATGGTGCAAAGCATTCCGGAGCTCTTCTCAGACCCGGTATGTGTATATGCATCGAACCAATGATTACCATGGGTAAAAAGAATATTACTTTCTCTACAGACGGATGGACTGTCAAAACAAGAGATCGTAAGCCTGCTGCTCATTTTGAACATTGTATGGCAATTACGGAAGGAGCACCAAGGATCCTTTCCTCGTTTGAGTTTATCAAAGAAGTTTTAGGTGATAAAGAATTTTGAAATATGTCTAAACAACCCGCAATAGAACAAGATGGAGTAATTCTCGAAGCGCTTTCAAATGCTATGTTCAGAGTTCAACTCGAAAATGGACACGAGATCACAGCGCATATCTCCGGTAAGATGCGTATGCACTTCATCAAAATTTTGCCCGGAGATAGAGTAAAAGTAGAGATGAGCCCATATGATCTATCTAAGGGTCGTATCTCATTCAGATACAAATAATATAGAAACTCGATATGAAAGTAAGAGCATCAATTAAGAAGCGCTCAGAAGACTGCAAGATCGTGCGTCGCAAGGGCCGCTTGTATGTCATCAATAAGAAGAATCCTAAGTTCAAGCAACGTCAGGGATAATTCTTACTTCCAAGTCAATTATAAATATCTAGAAATAGTATGGCTATAAGAATTGTTGGCGTTGACTTGCCACAAAACAAACAGGGCGCGATTGCCCTAACTTACATCTACGGTATTGGACGTAGTCGTGCCGCAAAGATCCTGAAAGAAGTAGATGTAGATCCAACCATTAAGGTTCAAGATTGGACCGATGAGCAAGCTGCGGCAGTGCGTGAATATATCGGTCGTGAATTTAAGGTAGAAGGTGATCTTCGTTCTGAAGTGCAGCTTAATATCAAGCGTTTGATGGATATTGGTTGCTACAGAGGTATCAGACACCGTATCGGTCTCCCACTTCGTGGACAAAAAACTAAGAATAACTCTCGTACTCGTAAGGGTAAGAAGAAGACAGTTGCGAACAAGAAGAAGGCTACCAAATAATCTATAGGTTGATATGGCAAAAAAAACAGTAGCAAAAAAGAGGTCAGTAAAAGTAGAAGCAATGGGCCAAGCTCATATCTCATCCTCTTTTAACAACATTATCATCTCTTTGGCAAACTCTGATGGTCAAGTTATTAGCTGGTCATCTGCCGGAAAGATGGGATTCCGTTCTTCAAAAAAGAATACTCCTTATGCAGCACAAATGGCTGCTCAAGACTGTGGTAAGGTTGCTTACGACCTCGGAATGCGTAAAGTAAAAGTTTATGTGAAAGGTCCGGGTAACGGTCGTGAATCAGCTATTCGTACACTCCATGGTTTGGGTATCGAAGTAGTTGAAATCGTTGACGTGACTCCTATGCCTCACAATGGTTGTAGACCTCCTAAGAAGAGAAGAGTTTGATCTAATCTGGAGTGATCTCTGATATTGAGTAACTTTTAGAGCAGATGTAAGTAAAGCCTTTGTCAGGATAGCTTGTGGTGAAATAGACTGTCTAAGCCAACAAATACTATCTCTCGATATAGACAGACGCGGCTGCACCGAGAGCAATCCCGACAAAGAAACTTATTTGCAGATGTTCATAAATCAAGAAAATAATGGCAAGATATATAGGACCTAAGAGTAAAATAGCTCGTAGATTCGGTGCTCCAATCTTTGGACCCGATCGTGTTCTTTCTAAAAAGAATTATCCACCGGGACAGCACGGTAATAATCGCCGTCGCAAGACATCTGAGTATGGACTTCAGCTTCGTGAAAAGCAAAAGGCAAAATATACTTATGGTGTACTTGAACGTCAGTTCCGTAACCTTTTCTTTAAAGCTCAACGCTCTAAAGGTGTTACCGGTGAAGTGTTGCTCCAACTTCTTGAGCAACGCCTTGACAATGTTGTGTACCGTTTGGGTATCGCACCTACTCGTGCAGCAGCTCGTCAGCTTGTAACTCACAAGCACATCGTTTTGGATGGCCGTGTGATGAATGTACCGTCTTATCAAGTTAAGCCCGGTCAAATTGTTGGCGTAAGAGAACGTTCAAAGAATATGGAAGTAGTCCTTGATTCTTTGGCAGGTGTGAATCATAGTAAATATCCTTGGTTGGAATGGGACGAAAACTCTAAGAGTGGCAAGTTCCTCCACATACCGGAAAGACAAGATATTCCGGAAGATATTCGTGAACAGCTCATTGTAGAATTGTATTCTAAATAATCCCTAACTCCCATGGCAATATTAGCATTTCAGAAACCCGAGAACGTATTGATGATGGAGTCTACTGATTCATACGCTGAGTTTGAATTTAGACCCCTAGAACCCGGCTACGGTATTACAATTGGTAATGCCTTGCGTCGTATCCTGCTCTCTTCATTAGAAGGCTTTGCAATTACATCGATCAAGATCGAGGGCGTTGATCATGAATTTGCTACTATTCCGGGTGTGTTGGAAGACGTTACCAATATTATCCTCAATCTTAAGCAAGTTCGCTTTAAGCAACTGCAACCGGATGTAAATGAGGAAACTATCCGCTTGGTAATTGAGAAAAAGCAGGTGTTTACAGCAGAAGAGATGAATGCTCAACTTACAGCATTCGAAGTACTAAATCCTGAACTTGAGATTTGCCATCTCGATCCGTCTGCAACTATGACGATTGAGTTGCGTATCAACAAAGGACGTGGATATGTGCCTGCTGATGAAAATAGAAGACCGGATGACGATGTACATACTATCGCTATCGACTCTATTTATACACCTATTCGTAATGTGAAGTTTGCTGTTGAAAACTTTCGTGTTGAGCAGAAAACTGACTACGAAAAGCTTTTGCTTGATATTACTACTGACGGAAGTATCCACCCAAAGGAAGCTCTTCGTGAAGCTGCCAATATCCTGATTGAGCATTTCTGCTTATTCTCTACTGATTATTTCTCTGTTGATGATCTTATCAAGAGAGATAAGAATGAGTTTGGCAAAGAGGCCCAAGAAATGCGCGAATTGTTGCGCACTCCATTGGACGAATTGGACCTATCTGTAAGAGCACTTAATTGCCTCCGTGCAGGTAATGTGGAAATATTGGGAGATTTGGTAAAATTGCATAAGGAAGATCTTCTAAGCTTTAGAAACTTTGGTAAGAAGTCTCTCGAAGAATTGGAGGAACTCTTTGCAAGTCTAAATCTTACATTTGGGATGGATGTTAGCAAATATAAATTAGACAAAGAATAAAACTCACAGACAATGAGACATAATAAGAAGGTACGCCACCTAGGCAGAACTAAGAGCCATAGAGAAGCCCTCTTGAGCAATATGGCTAATTCTCTGCTGCTTCATAAGCGCATTTTCACTACAGTTGCAAAAGCTAAGGCTTTGCGTATGTATGTTGAACCAATTATTACGAAGGCAAAAACAGATACAACACACTCTCGTCGTAACGTTTTTGCTCTATTGAGAAACAAATATGCTGTGCAAGAACTATTCGGCCCGGTAGCTGATAAAACAGCTAACCGCCCCGGTGGTTATACAAGAATCATCAAGACTGGTTTCCGTCAAGGTGATGCTGCAGCTGTTTGCTTTATTGAATTGGTTGACTTCAATGAAAATATGATGAGTACTCCGGCTGACAAACAGCCTGTTAAGAAGACTCGTCGTTCAAGAGGCAAGAAATCTGCTGCTAAAGCTCAAGAGTCTACAGCAGAAGAAGCTAAGACAGAAGCTGCAGAATGAGAAAGTAGATAAAACTTTCAAGTTAAATACAAAAGCTGCATCAAGACATGTTCTTGAATGCAGCTTTTTTTATCTCCATCATGTACTTAATCTTAGTGGTTGGATGTCCACTATGCCTGCTTGTATGTGCTAAAGATGCCATCCGTAGGGTAGTATGGTAGTATCCCAAAAAGTGTGTAAAGGAGGTTTATCTTTGAGTCAAAATTAATCATTTCAATTCATTGTTTTGTTCATCCGTCAGGCGGGCATGAAAAACACCGGGGGGATTGGCGTCCGCCCGGGGGCTNTCCGAAGAGGTAGGTACGAAAGTTGAGAATTTTGTTGTTGGTAGAGGGATTAACCATCGTCATTTTTTTGTACACTATCGCTTTATTTATGAGATTGAGTTCTTCTTTTTGATAGGTAATCCCTATTTGAAAGTGAAACTGATTTCTGTTAAAATGTTAACATTTGATACTATCAGGAGTATCTGCTAAGAGTAGAAAATTTCTGTGAGAAAGCGTTTATTGATTTTCATCTTGAAGGTCTTTTTGACCTAATCTGTTTTAATCAGAATCTGTTTTATTCAGAATATGTTGCATTGTAGTAGATATCTAATGATATACATAATAAATATTATCTCGCTTAATCCTTTATATGTCTCTTTATTCTCTTAGACACAGTTGTTAACCCAAAAATGTCGATAGAACATGGGAGTGTCACATACATTCAAATATTCAAAGCTCTTTTCCCTTTATCACATCGCACCTAAATGAGAAATTTAGCTGACAAGAATCATTTATAAGATTGTAAAACGATGATTTATAATGTGTTAAGAGTAATGATTTCTAATGATTGTCATTAGAATTTGCCTTGTAATGACAAATCTACTTTAAATCCTAAATCATATACCACTATTTTGTATGTAGTTATAATAGTTCAAATTGGTTGGAATATTTAAATCTACATGGTGTACAACAAACATTATCAACAAATTTGACATAATAATCCTTGCTGATGTTTAATGTTGTTGTCTTAAGCGAAGTGTTTAATTGCTAATCAACGGAGGTGAATACTATTTTGATTTCTTGCTGTTTGACAACGGTAGATAAGGACATATTGAACTCAAAAATGTCGATAGAACATGGGAGTGTCACATACATTCAAATATTCAGGGCCCTTTTTCCCTTTATCACATCGCACCTAAATGGTGGATAAATTTAGTAGTAAAGAATCATTTTGTACGATTATAAAACGATGATATATAATGTATTAAGAATAATAATTTCTGATGACGGTATTAGAATCTGCTGTCTAACTACAAATCAGGGTTGAAGTCTCCCAAACACCTTACTTATATGGATGAGTATTTCAATTTTGAAAGATAAGTCTCCTTTGATTTCTAAAGTCAGCTGTCCGATAAAAATACCTGCAAAATTGAGTCGTTAATCAGCATTTGATCCAAGCGAATGCTTTGTTGGGCAAATGTTTTGCCTATATGGACGGTTTATCTTTTTTTTGAATGTATTGAAAGTCAGACTGTCCGGCAAAACTAAGCATGATTTACACGCTAATGCCTCGAATAAGTAATATCGTTTGGTTAAATAGCAAATGAGAGAGCAGTTTATATGAAATCTATGTTTGCCGGGTTGCCAAAACTTTTATCAGCAATAGTAACTTTTAGCAGACGCTGATAATTTGGAATTATAAAATATAATTCTGAACTTTGAAGTACCAAAGGTATTTAAATGGGATTGAACATTTTTATCTTGGTCTTAGCGTTTGTATGGTTGACATACTTGTTCAGTAATAAGCTTAACGCAGTAGTATTTTTCTTATATACGTGTATCTGTGTTGACATGATAGATCATCTTCTGATTTATTTCTTTTTATTTAAATTGTATAGTTGAACATTAATAATTCAAGATTAGGGATCTTTAAATATAAAACTGATTATTTGCAAGTTTTATTCAATATAATTACAAAACACCCACTGAAATAGGTTGCGCTTTTAATAAGATATTCAGCTAATCAGTTGTATGTACTATTTAAGGATTGACTATTTAATAAGATTTTATTGATAATCAATATAAAGTAGAGTTTCTCGTCTCCTGATCCGCTGAAAGAACGGCTATCCGACAATAACTAAGCATATGGACAAGCTAAGTGGCCGAAACAGATGACAGCAAATGTTTAGAGAAGAATTTAGAAGGTGGTTTTTATGAAATTCATGATTGGTATTGCTCTGGTAGTTTTATCGGACACCAATAATTAAGACAAAATTACATATTAGTATTTTTGTAGATTATGAAAAAGAATTTAATTTGTATTTAGAACTATATCAGTTTAATGGTATCCTAAACTTTTTTTGTGCAAATAAAAAGAAAAGGGAAGGTTTATAAAGGTTTATAAAAGAAAAAACTGCAGTTCTCTGAGCTGAAACAAACAACTTTTTTATATGCCAAATATGCACTATTAGCACAAATTATTCGCTTACTGAAGTTTAACTAATAAATAGTATGAAAATGAAAACTACTTCAAATTTTAAACAACTTTTTAGAAATGTCAGAGGACTGTTCACGGTCTTGTCTGTAGTTCTTTTTTTCTCATTTGGATATGATTTAAGAGCAGAAAACGTTCCGGTCGGTGTTGTAAAAATGAAAACGAAAGCTGCCATTGGATCAAAGGTTGATGTAAATATTGCAACAATTGACGAAAGTATTCCCACTCTTGAAGGTCTAAAAGGGGAATACAAAAAGGGATATGTAACTTATGAGGTTACGAACCAAGATATAACCATTACTGGGAAGATTTCTGAACTGACAGTCTCTTTTATGCAGCTAGAATCGTTGGACCTCTCTGAAATTACTACCCTCAACTCATTGGACTGTTCTGTTAATGAGTTAAAGGACCTAGATGTGTCTGCAAATAAAGATCTCGAGTTTTTCGATTGTTTCTATAACAAATTGACAAATCTTGATTTGAGACAAAATAAAAATCTTAAGTACTTATCATGTTCCCTTAATCAACTGACTCAAATCAATCTCGATGAATGTAAGAACCTTTCCGAGGTTTCATGTTTTTTGAACAAGTTAAGTAAGGATGAGGTTTCAAAGCTTATCTCATCTCTTCCTGATTTGTCTGATCTTGAAGAGGCATCTATGGATGACGAAACTATCGAACCAGGAAGACTAACGATTATCAATTCGTCTAATCCAAATATAGAGGAGGAAAATGTCTGTTTGAATACGGATGTTGCGAAAGCACATAGCAAGTTCTGGCAGGTTTATGATTACAATAGCAATAACGTAATAGAATATGATGGTGAAGGTGGTCCGATAGCTGATGAAAACTTTGTTTTGAAATTAAAGACAAATTTAAAACCTGGAGAAAAGCTCATATTAGAAATGACTCCCTATTTCAATGCGAGGATAGAAGGGGTAGAAGGAGATTTCGTAGATGGATATCATGAATACAAGGTTGCAAAAAATGAGGTGACAGTCTATGGTAAACTTAAAGAATTCATCTCTTACAGTGGCGAACAGATTTCTGAGATTGACTTTTCAAAATCAAATGCGTTGAAGTCTGTTTGGCTTGCCGGATCTACAAAAAAGGAAAATGTGCTTAAATCTTTGTCATTCACTGATATGCCGAGACTTAAGACACTAGTCTTGAATAATAATAACAAACTGGATTTGCTAAAAGTCGAAAATTGTAAGAGACTAAACAATCTCCATTTTTCCAATTGCAAATTGAGCAATGTGAAATTTAGCAACGTTCCTGTTTTATCATTCATAGAGTGTTTCCAGAATCAGATGAAAGGTGCTATTATGTCGGACTATCTAAATGCTCTTCCAGATCTTTCAGATATGACAAAGGGTAAGATATTCATCATCAATACGAAGAGCAATTCTGAAGGAAACGAATGCAATGCCGAGGATTTAAAATCTTTGAGATCTAAGAATTGGAGCGTGCTTGACTTCAAAGGAGGAGCCAATAATAAAGAAGGTGTTGACTATTACCCAACTTCAACTGAAGAAGTGCTGTCTTCAAATATAAAGGTTGGAAGAGACGGATCGTTTGCCATAATATCAGGGCTTACTGAAGATCTTGTTTCCATTTATGATATGAATGGCGCTATATTATTCCAGGGTATCGCTAATCTCGGAGAAATAAGAGTTCCTATTCATCTTCTTACAAACGGAATGTTCGTTATTAAGGCTGGTAAGAAAACTTTCAAACTGTCTTTATGAAAATAATTATTGCTGTCCAATAAAAATATCACGAAACAAAAAAATAAGGGGCTGAACTTTCTTCACAGAAATCAGCCCCTATTGTCTTTTCTTTATCACAGCAACTAACAAGAAAGACAATGCATGAAGGTCTTCATTTTCTCGGACAGCCACTCTTTAGTAAGGTCATCAATCTACTAAAGAAAGAAAAGATTCTTCAAATAAGCCGTAGGCAGAACGGCGAATGTTACATCAAACGTTTTGATGCATGGATACAACTCGTGGTGATGCTCTATGACGTCATGATGCGATTTGACTCCTTACGGGAAATAACTGCGGCCTTATAGGTAGAAGCCAGAAAATTACAGCATCTCGGCATCTTTATGATGACTTCCCGAAGTACACTTTCCAACGCCAATAGACGACGTCAGGGGGATTTTCGAGACGATATACCATGATTTGTATGCTGCTTATCACGATCAATTATTATCGGACAGACGACCGAATGGCGGTAAAGAGCCGGTCCGGATGAGAAGATTGAGAATTATAGACTCCACCACAATCTCTTTGTTTTCCAACCTGATTTTCAAGGGAGTAGGACGTCATCCGAAGAATGGTAAGAAGAAGGGTGGAATAAAGTTACATGCGGTAATACAGGCTAATGAGAGGGTCCCCTCCGATATCGGATTTACATCTGCTGCCACGAATGACTCCTTTATGCTCAAGCCCTCCTCCTTGAGAAAAGGAGACATTATCGCCATGAATAGAACCTATATAAATTATGAAAAGTTTGAGCAGATGACTCAAAAAGAGATCATGTATGTGACTAAGATGAAGAAGAATCTGAAGTATCATATACTGAAAGACACCATGATACAGACAGAAGATGGTGTAGCAGAACTGCGCATCCAAACAGTCTCATTTACAAAAGATTTAAAAGGCGAACAAGGGGCTATTATCCATCATGCACGCATCATCACCTACGTGGATGTTAAAAAGCGTCGGCTTATCCCTCTATTGACCAATGATATGGATATGGATCCGAGAGAAATCATAGAGATTTATCGCAAGAGATGGGAAATAGAGCTTCTTTTCAAGCAGCTCAAACAGAACTTTCCGCTTAAATATTTCTATGGGGAGAATGCCAATGCCATCAAAATACAAATTTGGGTAACGCTCATTGCCAATCTTCTCTTGACAATCATGAAGAAAAGACTTACCCGCTCTTGGAGCTTTTCAGGATTGGCAACCATGGTAAGAATAACCCTGATGTATTACGTAGACTTCTATAGTTTGTTCAATCATCCCGAAAAAGACCGGGAAATACTCCTAAAAGCTCGGGCAGATGCTCCTCCAATACCCTCACTTTTTGATTAGGGGGGGCTTATCTTTAAAAAATGAAATGCTCAACCGCATGTATTCGGCGATTGAGCATCCTTAATATGTCATTTCCAACTTTTATCGGACAGCACTGATTAAGAGTAATGATTTCTAATGATGGTCATCAGAATCTGCCATCAATGACAAATCCGGGACAAACAGCTCTCTCGATTGCTCTCTAAACAAACGGTATTACCTATTTTGTGGCATTAGCCTGTAAGTCATGCTTAGTTTTATTGGACAGCTTACTTTTCAATACATTCAAAAAAGAAAAACCGTCCATTTAGGTAAAGCCTTTGTCCCATAAGGCATTCGCTTGGATCGAATGCTGATTTATGACTCAATCTTGCAGGTGTTTTTGTCGGACATCCGACTTTAGAGTCCAAAAGGGTGAGGCTTATATTTCAAAATTGAAATGCTCATCCGCATAAATAAGGTGTCGTGAGACTCCAATATGCCCTTATTTACTTTAATCGGTCAGCAATAATCCTCTTTTAGTATCCTTGGTCGCTGATAAATAAAATAACTATGGAGATAAGCATACTTCTTACCATATTTTTGATTGTCGTTTGGTTTGACGGACCATTCTTACTCGGCGGTAAGGGATGTCTTATGATTAAGGTGCAGATCAATGACTTTGTAACAATCAAATATAATCCTAAGAATGGCTTTTATATAGGGGCTGTGAAGCTCACTACAGAAGACTTTATTCGTTAAATATGTTGCTTTGCTTTGATATTCAAAAGCTACTCAAACAACCTTGAGTCAATCCCAAGATCTCAAACTTGGAGGTTAGGGTCATCTGACCTTCCTATTGACTTTGCTCGTTTTTATAGTACGAACCCGGTTTGTGGCTCTTCAAAATATTGTAATGTTATTTTTGAGCTTATCTTTGTCGTCTATTGTCTATTTAATATTATAGTTGATGAACTTTTTTGAGAGGGTCTTTAGGTGTTTCGTTCGTGCTTGTCGTTTGTTCCGTTGTTGGCAAATTCGTGGGTCTTTGAGAAGTTATCCGTCTTCTGATACCTATTCCGTATGTCTTAATTGTGGCAATCGTTTTGTTGGTAATTATTGCAATCGTTGTGGTCAAGAATCTTTTGTTGATGATCCTAAAGGCCGTGATTTGGTTACACGAGATTTGGTAAGTGCAAGTACCAATTTTGATCCGAAGTTTTTTTCTACGGTCGTTAATTTGCTTTTTCGTCCCGGATATATGATTGGTGATTATTTGAATGGCAAGCGGGTTCGTTATACCAATCCCTTTCTTTTCCTGTTTATTCTTTCTGCCATCTACGTTTTTATGGAGACGCTTAGTGGTCATCATTTGTCAGTTGGAAGTCTATTATTGCCTTTTGTTGATATCAGCATTCCAAGAACTCCCGACAATAACTGGATATATTCTATTTCGGAAGCTCCCATCTTGAAGTTTATTCTTCAGAACAAGGCCTTTTTTGTTTTACTCTCTCTTCCGGTCTGGATCCCTTCTTTGTTGATCTCTTTTCGCTCTAAGCGGTTGAAACCTCACCTTGTGGCATTTGAATGGGCCGTTGTTCAAACCTATATCTCCGGATTGGTTCTAATGATTTTGATTTTACTTCAGATCAGCTCTATGGTTCCTTATTTTCGTGAATTATTTAGTTCTATACCTTATATTGTCGTATTCCTGCTGCACTTTTACGCTATCAATCAGCTTCTTGATGGTCCTTTTGTCACAAAGTTGTTTAGGCTTCTTTTGGCTTATATCATCTATGTTATATCTTTCGTAGGAGTGTTGGTGGCCCTTTATTTTATTTCGATTGTGTTTTATGCTTTGCTTGGGTGAGATACTTTTTGTTTGAGGCAGCTTTTAGCAAGGGTGTTATTTTGCTCCATAGGCTGTAGTCATATAGCTTGCCGTGTGACTGCGACTGAATGTTAAATTGAATTTGGTTGTGGATAATGCAATCTGCTTAACCGAAGACCTGAAATCTCTTGAACTCGGATTTATCGTTAGATGGCAGGTGCTAATGACTGTCATTAGAAATCATTTTTCTTAATACATTATATATCATTGCTTTATAATCTTATAAAATGATTGTCGTCTTCTTAATTTTCCCCCACCATTTTAGAGTGATGTTATAAAGATACCAATGGATTTGTGTGTTTGAATGTATATGATACTCCGATGTTATATCGACATTTTGGGGGTTGTAATGTGTTGAATTATAGCATTATAAAGTGAAGGTCTTTGGTGTGAAATAAAAGAAATTGTATTGCCAATAAAAAGCCCCATTGTTTAGTTTTGTCTTGGTCTTGTATTTTGCATACATTTGTTGTTGAATGAACTCAAAAATGTCATTAGACCATGTAGAGAACAATCTTAAAACGTCTTTATGGATTGTTCGGATTCCATGATTTATATTTTGGTTTGTCTGTGCTCTTTTTAGTTAATGTCCTTGTTTATGCAAGCAGGCCAACCTCTTTGGATATTATTAAGATCTGCCCAATCTAACTTTATTTATCTGAGGCTTATTCTAATGATATGGTAGTCATAAATGTTGTTTTGTATTTTGAAGATTAAACCGGAGGAGTTTGGTATTTTATGCCCTAAACTTCTTCGCGTTGTTGCGAATCAGCATTTGGTATTACGAGTTTGATTGGATGGTATAAGGCTTGGTTGTTTATACAAAAGACAGCTCATTCAGAGGAAGTTAATTTTGTCTGTGTAACTATAATTGTTCCGTTATGTTGTTTGTGTATTTTTCACAAGCTTACTAATCTATAACAATGGAAGATAATCATTTTGATTGTGTGGTAGTAGGGAGTGGCCTTGCCGGTCTTTATACTGCCTATCTTGCTTCAAAACACTTTCGTCGTATTGCCCTTGTGACTAAGCAAGATTTGGATGTTAGCAATTCTTATCATGCTCAAGGGGGTATCGCAGCCGTAACCGAGTCTTCTGATTCGTCGGATCTGCATTTTCTTGATACGATTGAAGCCGGTAGGGGGCTATGTGAGGAGGAGTCTGTGCGGGTTTTGACTCGTGAAGCTCCAAAGCGTATTCGTGATATTGTGTCATTGGGTATGAAGTTTGATTTGGATGATGATGGCCATTTCAGCTTGGGTATTGAGGGTGGTCATCATCATAAGCGCATTCTGCATGCCGGTGGTGATTCTACGGGTAGAGGTGTTACTCGTTTTATGATTTCTAAGGTCTCTTCCTCTTCCCGAATTACTATTTGCACAATGTGTCAGGCCCTGAAGCTGCTATGTGATGAAGATGGATGCTATGGAGTCGTTGCTTGGAATTGGTCTAAGAATCGAGAGGAACATTTCTTGGGAAAGCATATCATTATGGCAAGCGGTGGTTCGGCAGCTATCTATCATCCCACAACCAACCCCCGTGAAACGGTAGGCGACGGTATCTCTATCTGCTATCGGGCAGGATGTAAGATTAGGGATATGGAGTTTGTGCAGTTTCATCCAACCTCTTTATATACACCTGATGGAGAGGCTTTTCTTATTAGTGAGGCTGTAAGGGGTGAAGGTGCATATCTCTTTAATGACAAAGGAGAGCGATTTATGCTTGGCCGCCATGAGCTGGCCGAATTGGCTCCTCGCGATATTGTTGCCCGTGAGATCTTTATGCAGATCAAATCTTCTGATCAACCTTATGTGAAGCTTTCTTTGGCACATCTCAAAGATAAAGCTGCTTTGTTGGATCGGTTTCCTACGATTGCCAGACATTGTGCAGCCAAGGGATACAACTTTACTGATTGGATCCCGGTAGCTCCGGCAGCGCATTATACTGTGGGAGGGGTCTCTACCAATCTGTATGGACAAACTTCTATAGCCAATCTTTATGCCGTAGGCGAATTGGCAAGCACCGGTCTAATGGGAGCCAATCGCTTGGCATCCAACTCTTTGATCGAGTGTCTGGTCTTTGGCCATCGGGTAGTGCAGAGGGCATGCTCTTCGATGGGGCATTGCTTGATGGATAGTCGGGAGCCATATCGTTTGAGTTGTTCGGACAAATCGACAGAAGATTTGTATTTGCAGATTAGAAAGGAGGTTGCTTCTTTGATGATCAGCCATGTCGGAATTGTTCGCAACCACATTGAACTTCATGAGGCTTTGACCTCTTTGGAATCTCTTGCCAAGTCTCATCCATTGAGAGATGATGATGTCTATAGTATTCTGACTCATCAGTTGCTTGATGTTTCTCGTCTTATCGTCAAGGGTGCAATAGATAGGTGCGAGAGTCGGGGAGGGCATTATCGTGAAGATTATCCGACAACATCGGACGCTTTTCGTCGTCATATTGAGCGAGATATTTTTTCAAGTTGATTGTATTCAAGGCAGCTTGGACTATCATTTAATAGAATGAATTTGCTAAATAAATAAACATCTAAACTTGGTATCGATTTGTTCGCGACCAATTAATCCATAATAATTTATGAACATTGATTCACTTTTGATCGATCGTATCATCGCCTTGGCTTTCGAGGAAGATATTCAGACCGGTGATATTACCACCAATTCGATTATTCCCGAGGAGCAGCAATATATGGCCTCTTTGACGATGAAGGCAGATGGCGTGATATCCGGTCTTTCTGTAGCCAAGAAAGTTTTTGAATATCTTGGCAAGCCTGTTGAGTGGCAGGCCTATTTCAAAGATGGTGATAAGGTAAAAAGGGGAGACCTTATTGCGGAGGTAAAGGCTGACTATAGGGTCTTGCTCCAGATGGAGAGAACGGCACTAAACTTTTTGCAGCGCATGAGTGGTATTGCTACGGCAACATCGAAGTTTGTAGAGGCTGTGAAGGGGACGAAGACTCGGATATTGGATACTCGCAAGACAGCTCCGGGTTTGCGAGTGTTGGACAAGATGGCTGTTCACCATGGTGGTGGCCTCAACCATCGTATGGGTCTTTTTGATATGGTTATGCTCAAGGATAATCATATTAAGGCGGCCGGTGGCATTACTGAAGCCGTTGCATCTGTCAGAGAAAATCTTCCTCTCTCTATTCGTATCGAGGTCGAGACGTCCAATTTGGATCAGGTCAGAGAGGCTTTGGCATCCAATGTCGATATTATTATGCTCGACAATATGGACAATCAGACTATGTCGGAGGCTGTCCGCTTGATAGGCCATCGTGCCAAAACAGAGGCTTCGGGTAACATGACTATTGACCGGGTTGCAGAGGTGGCCGCTGTCGGGGTCGATTACATCAGTGTTGGAGCTTTGACCCATAGTGTCAAGGCTCTTGATATCAGTATGAACTTTAAGAATATATAGAGATGACTAACCAACAATTAATATCAAAGATAGAACAACTCAAAAGGGATAAGAATGTGGTAATCCTTGCTCATTATTATGCACGTCCCGAAGTGCAGGACATAGCAGACTTTATTGGAGACTCTCTTCAATTGGCAAGGCAGGCAGCTACAACTCAAGCAGATATTATACTTTTTTGTGGAGTGCATTTTATGGCAGAGACTGCGGCTATCTTGAGTCCGACGAAAAAGGTGCTGAGTCCTACTCCTTATGCAGGTTGTTCTTTGGCTGAAGGGGTGACTGCAGAAGATTTGCGCAAGTGGAAGTCTGACCATCCGGGAGGGCTTGTCGTGAGCTATGTCAATACAACTGCTGAGGTGAAGAGCGAGACTGACTATTGTGTCACTTCATCCAATGCGCTTGAAGTGGTGGAGCGCCTTCCTAAGGATAAACCAATCCTATTTGGTCCGGACAAAAATCTCGGTACTTATATTGCTCGCAAACTTCATAGAGATATGGATATTTGGAAGGCATGTTGTTTTGTCCACGATAGAATAGACGCAGACAGTCTGCTTGATATGGCAGAGCAATATCCTGATGCTGATATTTTGATTCATCCGGAAAGTTTGGGAGCTACGAGTGATAAGGTCCTCAATCATCCAAGATGCTTTATGTACAGCACATCCGGTATCTTGTCTCATGCAGCCAAGTCGAATAAGAAACGCTTTGTGATCGCTACGGAGCCGGGTGTGATGCACTTGCTAAGGAAGAATAGTCCGGAGAAAGAGTTTATCCCTGTGCAACCGAGCAACCTCTGCTATCACATGAAAGAGGCGGGCCTTTTTGAGGTGTATGAGGCTCTTAACAAAGAACAATATGTGGTAACAGTGCCGGAGGATATTCGAAAGAAAGCAGAGCTTCCGCTTAATCGTATGCTCAAAGGCTGATCGGAATTTGTCTATATGTGACATTTACTTACGCCCACTACTCTGATATCAAATGATTTATGGAGGAGTGGGCTTTTTGTTGGCTTTCCCTGTGTATGGATATAAGATACAAGGCATCTATCATCTTATAGGATATGTCAATGGGTTGAGGGGCATTTGCATATTTGTATTTCATGGCTTTTAGGATACCTTTGGAACGCTATCCCCGTTTGTCGAGTTTTATCAAAATTAGTGATGGGGAATATGAGCAATAATTGTACTATTGAAATATGAACTTATATCGGATTTATACAGCCATTTGCCTCTTCATGATGGGAATCCTTCTTGCATTGTCTTCTTGTACCAAAGACCTTGGCTTGGAGCATCAGGAAGTGTCGGTGTCATTTGAATTGAGCAGTCTGAGAGGAGAAGCATCCATATCCAATGTTTCTAAGCAATCTTTTGTTGAAGGGGATCGTGTTGCCTTGTTTGTAGGCTCTACCGCTTCACATCCTATTGTACTCACATGCCAGCGAGATGGCAGTTGGCTTCCTAAACTCAAACAAGAGCAACTTGTGAATGTCGATAAGCTGACAGCTTGCTATCCGGCTGTCGACAATTTTGAGGCAAGCCAAGGATCACTTACCCTCTCTCTGCCTACCAATCAGAGTGAGCGAGGATTGTTTGACAATGGCGATATTCTTCTATCTCAGATAGCCGTCAGTCGCATAGACAAAGATCTTCGGATGACATTTGCCCATGCGATGCATTGTCTCCGGATACATCTCGAATCTTCCGATCAAGAAGCTCTACCCGAGGATCTAAAGGTCAAAGTGAGAAGCTCTATTCAAGGCAATTTGTCTTTGTCTTCGGGGGAAGTGCAAAATGTCGATGATATGAGTTGGATAGAAACTTATTCGATAGGGAATAGTACATATCTTGCATTTGTTTATCCTCAGGCTCTGAGCAAATTAAAGGGGGCTGAAGGGTGGATCAAACTCTACTCAAAAGGTAAAGAATCCGTATTTGAAGCGCCTTCCACCATCCATGACAATGGGTATCTTTTGGCAGGGCACAGCAGTGTGGTTAATCTTAAGGTAAGACAAGGCAATCCTGCTACCCCTTCTTCACCGGAAGAAAAAGATTGGCGCAATGTCAAACAATGGATATATGGTATCAATTCTCCGGTCTTTGACGAAAAGACTGCCCAAGAGTTACCTATGGCGAGCACTCGATATCAGCCCGGTCAGTGGATCAATTATTACTTCGGAGAACCTAAAGAATATATGGCAAGATTGCCTTGGTATGAAGGATGTGGCTGGTACGATTGCAATAAGACATATTGGCGTGACCATGATAAAGATGGACGAATGTGTTGGGCCGCATCTTCCTCCAATATCTTACATTGGTGGCTTCGTATGAATGCTCCTTACGTCAAAGCCTATGATCAGAAATACCGCAATACGAGCTATTTCAATAAGTTTGCAAGACCCGATGCTTCTTTTTCGACCAAGTTTAAGAGTCATATCTTCCAAATGTTTGTCGACAACTTTACCGATCGTGGTGCATGGGAAGGGGTCAGCTGGTTTATTGCCGGACAGTGGGGCGGTACTTCGGGTTGTACCAACAAAGAGTTTCGAGAGCAGTTTAGAGGCTATTTCAAAGAGGTATTTGATCCGGATAATATTGGCGGCATGGTAACTAACTATAAGACTCTTAATCGTGAAAACTTCAATCGTGCCATCAAAGATGCTTTGCTTCATAAGAAAGCTGTCAGCATAACTATCAACAACAACCATGCAATGACTTTGTGGGGAGCTGAGTTTGATCAGAATGGAGAAGTGTCATACATATATTATGTCGACAACAACTATGGCGATCAGGATGAAGATTTT
This sequence comes from Falsiporphyromonas endometrii, assembly GCF_042654485.1. Lineage (NCBI taxonomy): Bacteria > Pseudomonadati > Bacteroidota > Bacteroidia > Bacteroidales > Porphyromonadaceae > Falsiporphyromonas > Falsiporphyromonas endometrii. The sequence continues at coordinate 55,645 of NZ_JBHSGO010000005.1, forward strand.
CAAGGGGGAGGTTCATGTATTCGTACACAAATTGTCTATAAAAACAATCCCGGCACAGGGCTAAGAGAGCAAGCCTATATGAGTGGTGGTAAGATACCTATCACTGCAGCCACTGTGTTTGACCTTCGGCGTAAGGTATGGGAAAAGGCTTTTCCAAATGTTGTGTTGTCTGAATGAAACACGTGCGAGGATAGATTTATTAACTCTGAGGAACCTTACGGCTACCCTCACATAAAACAATATTAAAATGAAGAAATTATTTTTGGTCTCAGCAGCCTTAATACTATTGACCGCATGCTCAAAAGATGAGAAAAGTATTTGGTCTAAAGATGATGGCCGCCTCAACATTGTGACAAACATCAATCCCATGAGGGTATCTTCTGATGAATCCGGCAATGAAAGATTTACCAATGGAGATAAAATCCTTATTACGATGAGAGATGAAGCTTCGAATGTTTTGTATGCAGATTACGTAAAAGGTGAAAGTAACTACTATTGGTCTGACTTTGCTTTTGGAGAATCGGTGCGCAAAGTAAGTTTTGCAGGGTGCTATCCCAAGCCCGAGAATCATGTTACATCTTTTGTCTTTGATGTTACTTCTGCGTCCACCAAAGACCTTCTATTGGCTCCGGAAACTTCTTATGACAAAGGCAACAGCTTTGTTCAACTCATCTTTAGACATGCCATGTCTAAATTGGTTGTCAACTATTCAGTAGGAAGTGGTGTAAATGAAGAAGACTTGCCAAGCGTAAAGACAGAACTGACGGCTAAGCCATCTTGTAATGTTGATATTATCGCATCGACAGTCGTTGCAGATAATAAACCGGCTGTCAAATTTGAAGAGATTGGTAAGAATGTGTCTTTTATGATTCCTCCTCAAAAAGTACAGGGAATGAACTTGAGGATTATGTTTAAGGGGAAAGAAAAGATATTCAACTTGAAGGAGCTGTTTACAGAAAATAATATGCAAGATGATAGTCTGATCGGGGGAAAGAAGATGGTTGTCAACTTGGCTGTTACAAAAGATGATGTGCTGTTTGTAAGCACTAATATTCTTCCTTGGGAGGAACAAGGGAGGGTGAATGGTACAGTCTCCCTCTAAAAAACAAAGGCTAATGGGAAATCTTGTCGTTGGCTTCAGGTAAGAAAATCTTATCATGTACACGGGTACACTCAAAGTTTTCTTCCTTTGCTGCCTAAATCTTTCCTCATTAGCCTTTGTTTTTCTCTGAGTAAGTTGGAAAACTTTTCGTTGGCATCGGGTAAGAAAATCTTATCATGTACACGGGTACACTCAAAGTTTTCTTCCTTTCTCAATTGATTTGGTAGACTTTGCAGAATGGATGAGATACAAGGCGCTGAGGTTGAGTTTGAAGGGATCGTACTTTTGTACGTGACCGATAGCGAATATCGAAAGCAACGCAGTAGTTCGCCATTATGCAACAGTCTGTGTTAGCCTTTGTTTTTCTCTTCATGAGTTGGAAATCTTGTCGTTGGCTTCAGGTAAGAAAAGCTTATCATGTACACGGGTACACTCAAAGTTTTCTTCCTTTCTCAATTGATTTGGTAGACTTTGCAAAATGGATGAGATACAAGGCGCTGAGGTTGAGTTTGAAGGGATTGCACTTTTGTACGTGACGGATAGCGAATACCGAAAGCAACGCTGTAGTTCGCCATTATGCAACAGTCTGTTAGCCTTTGTTTTTCTTTTCATAAGTTGGAAATCTTGTCGTTGGCATCGGGTAAGAAAATCTTATCATGTACACGGGTACACTCAAAGTTTTCTTCCTTTCTCAATTGATTTGGTAGACTATTGATGTTCGATAAAGCTATTGGAATAGTATCAATCCTGGATTTTATAAAAATAATATTAGCAATTGCATTCTGAGCATTTACTGTCATCTGTTCTGTCCGGTTAGCTTGTTCTTTGCGCATGGTTTTTATCAGACAGTGAATTTGGTATTCCAAAGGGAGAGACCAGCTTTTAAAAAGGAAGTAATAGCAAAATAATGCGATTGAGTACGCTAAATATGTCATTTTTACCTTTTATCGGATAGCAATGATGTGTTTGATTGCAACAAAAAGGGCCGCACTCCAACTGAGGAATGCGGCCCTTTGCTATTGTATCTAACAGCAAAACGGAGGGTTAATCATCTCCTTCTTGCCATGAATTTCGTTTATCTCATGATAAGCTTCTGGCGTACCACTTCGGTACCCTTGTGAGCTACCATGATATATGTTCCTTCCGGAAGATTTGCATCTCTAACTTCATCGTTGGAAGCAGCTACAAACTCGTTTACGAGCGATCCGTCCATTGCATGGAGCTTGATTGTATAGCCTTCAGCATCCTTAACAAAGATTTTGCCATCAGCCAAGTAAGCTCTTACCTGAGAAGAGAACGGCACTTCAGCAGAAACATTCTTCGGTTTATCGCAGTTGAAGTTGTCGATTGCGAAATAAGAAGGTACCACATCGCCGTAATTATTACTGCGGCTTCCCTTTGTTGAAATGGCTATTGTTTTTACCTTTCCTAATTTAGAGAGGTCTACCCACTTCCAGTTCTTCTCGATAATCTCTTTTCCTCCGGTATAATTTACCAAGCTGTCTGTGACAGTTTTTCCATTATCTCCGGTGAATGTGACTACAAAGAAGTCGCCTTCTTTGACTGGATCTTGTTTCTGTCCGGGGTCTCCATTTACGAAGAAGCTGTAGGTCCAAGAAGTAAGTGCAAGCATCGTACCTTTGACCTGTGTACCCATATCGCCTGCAGCAACATTGATAGTTGCGGCACCTGTGAAGCTTGAGTAGTATCCTACTGCATAGTTGTCAGACTTGTATCCTCCCTTTGCTACCACATTGTACTGGTCTGTACCATTGGAATAGTTTGTAAAGGTTGAGTCCTTAGAATTTGTGTATGCGAATCCACTCCATGATCCGTAAGCCGGATTGTATGAGTTGTTGAAGAGGTACTGTTCGCTTACGAATCTCGTATTGTTTACGAACTTGGCTTCAGGAATTTCCAATCCTTCGAACGTAGCAGTCTTAAACTGGTCTTCGCCGTCTACTGCGATCACGTATGCAAAGGTTGAGGCCTTAGTTCCGAGAGCATCGGTTACGGTTACCGTGATCTTTTCGGTCTTATTGACAGTCACTTCGTTTTGCGCTGTCTTACCACCATCAGACCATTCATACTTATAAGGAGCAAGACCCCCGCTTACCGATACGCTTACAGTTGCCTTCTGTCCTTTGACAGCTCCGCCATCTTTTACAGTCAAGACGATTGGTCTTGGACTTCCATTATAGTCGTCGATGTAAACCTTGCCTTCACTCACAATCTTGAGTGCTCTCACATTGCCCAGCTCGGCTGTGTGGATATAATAGAACTCATCTTCTGATGGCTCTACTGTCATCGTATCTTCAGTGGTTTCGCCCTTGAGGTTATCCTCGCGGATAGCTGTGATGGTGACGCTCTTTTCGTTCATCATCATAAAGCCCGGCTGTTCGATAGCTTTCTTTGTGTTTGTTACATAGATAGTTGCTTCGTTGCCGGTCATCTTGGCTACTTGGTTTGTGTCCCACTCAGTTCCGTTAGGATCTTTTACGATTTCGAATCCTACAAACTTGTTGCTTCCACTATTGAATCCACCTTCGAAATGATCAATCTTCAAAGGATCATCGAAGTTTGAAGGAAGGATTGGGTTGCTTGCTGTTCCGAAGTGAAGTGGTTCTAACTGTGTTTCGAGGTCATTGATACCTACAGCGACAGCATATACCACATATTCTGTATCAATATCAAGATTCTTGATTGGTATCAAGTTTTCTTTCGGTGCGAGCGGTGCGCTCATACCGATTTCTTTGATCTTTTCGGTTGTTGGAGCTTCGTCATCCTTCTCTTGAATTCTATAATAGAGGGTTGCAAGCTGATCGGAAGTGACCACAAGGTCGGCAGAATTGCCCTTTATGTTGTCAGCCTTAAATACTGAGATAGCAGGAGCTGTGTCAGGAATATCGTACTCAGCTTCATACGCACCTACAGAAGGATGCTCTGCATTGCGAGTTTTGCCGATGATATCTGTTTTGACCTCTTCCATAGGAAGTGCAAATGCTACTTCAGCCTTGTTTCTTGGAAGGTAAAGTTTCTTACTTGCAAACTTCACTTCTGCCACTTTGCTATCCTTTTCCCCGGACTTCTCAACCCATGTCTCATAGTTGAGATCTTCATTTATGGTTTCAGCAAATTTGTCAGCATCTGAAGCAAATAGGGCATTGTTGTGGAATGTTACGGAAGGATCAAATGTAGCATCCTTCTTACCTTGCATTCTGTAGACAAATCCATTTGCTTTGTTTTGGATGATGTTGTTTGCAATCTTGATGTTCTGAGTCTTGCTTCCGGGTGTGATAAAGATAGCTTTAGAGTTAGAAGCATCTTCTCCATCAATGACAATTGTATTATAAACAAAGTCAACATTGGTAGACAGCGTACGATCTCCAAACTTGACTGCTGTACTTTGTCCTTCCACATTTTCAAGGTGGATGGTATTATTTGCCATCAGAAGGTGTGCATCCTTGTCTCTGTTTTCATCAGGAACGTTGAAGCCTCTAAAGTCGAAAGCATCGATTTGCTTTGAAGAGTTCTTTACGCTTACCATATTTGCGCAAATCTCAGACTTGCCAAGACCTCTATTCATATCCATACAGGTTACCTTGCCACCACCATCTTTCTCGAAGAGGAATTGGTTGTTGTTGAATTTGAAGTTGGCATATCTATTGATGTAGACAAGTTTACTTCCGGCATCGGTAAAGATATTGTTTGTGATAGTAGCACCACTTGCAGCCGGTTTGGCAACTCCCAGGCAAGAAGCCAATTCAAGACCTATATATCCACCCTCAAGTTTAGAGTTGGTAAGGGTGAAGTTGTTGTTGTTTTGAGGCACATCTTTAGACTCCATCTTGATGAGTCTGGTACCCGGTCTGAATCCTGTAGATTTCTTTGCTGTGATGGTACAGCTGTCTATCGTAACATAGTTGGCTCCGTCCGAAATCAAAACAATTGATTTGTACTCGGTATCTCCACCATCAATGGTAAGATTTCTAAGCGTGAGGTTGTCTATGCCTTTTATTATGACAGCATTTTCTGCACCATACTTAGCCGCACAACGAATAATTGCTTTTGTGCGATCCTTGCTTTTTGACTCAAGAGTAATGGTGTTTTCAGAAGATGCACCTTTGACCTCCTTGATTGTAATATCCTTGATATCGTATGTGCCGTCTTCGAGTACAATATTGACAGGTCCGTCGATACCCTTTTCGAGGTATTCAAAAGCTTCTTGAATCTTTTTGAATTTGGCATTTCCTGAAGCTCCAACGAGGATATCTCCACTGATACCTTTTACTACTTTGCTTTCTCCTGCTGTAGAAGTAAAGTCTTCGATAGCGGGATCGATTGATTCGAGCTTAGCCGAGATAACCTCATCAGGCTTAGCATTTGATGCGATTTGAGCCACAAACCAGAAGTAATGAGGTCTGCTTAGCTCTATCTCTTTGCTGCTAACATCCAATACACATTTGCCATTTTCTACCATGGCAGAAGCAACTTCGTCGGATGCGCTGAACTTGTCTGATTTGCCGCTGAAATAGATTTTGGCAGAAGCAATATTGTCGCTTACTGCAAAAGTCATCTTACCCAACTTGGCAGCACCCTTTTCGCCCTCTACATTTGCAGCAATCTTGAGCAGACCTATTGTACCGCCCTTGGTTACACCTTCATCATTTGCCGCAACAGATGTTTCGGATACCACCTTCGTTATCTTGCGATCTCGAGGAATGATAGAAGAGACAGCGATTTCCCATCCTTCGCAATAAGTTGTTGAGCAGTTGAAATGAACCGTCAAAGCTCCATCTTCTGATGTAGATGTGATGTCAAACGGATCATCAGACTTGATGGTCTTTCCTTCGAAGATAGGAGAGCCTTTAGCTTCCAATCCATTATATACCTTAAATCTTGCATTGTAATTGTAGGCAAAGCTTAAGATATGGAAGTGTACTTTTTCTCCCGGCTTGCCCGGTTTGAAGGTTACGGTTGATTCGCCCTCAGAGGCTTTTCCACTGATACCTCCATCGTCATAATAGTATAGATCGGATGTTACAACTTTTTCAGCTGTACCATTTTTCGGTTGTAGGAAGATATTTTTTACTTCTCTTCCCTTTTCGGGAGTTGGATGATCTATTCTGAAGTTTTTTTGGTCTGCCTGGAGTTCTTTGAGACCTACAAGTACCTGTCCGTCACAAGGAGCGTCTGCTCTAAGGTCGGCTGTCACACAGAAATAGTTGTTGTACTCCCTCAGTTGGTCGAGGTTGTCAAAGTCAGCGCCGCTAAATGTAATATCTTCGGCACCTTCTTGTATGGTTTTTTCAGCGACGAGATCTTCGTCAGCAAATTCGTATTTGTTATTGCTCTGGTATAGTTTGATTTTCTCAAGGTACTTAGCACTTCCATTGAGGCTTAGTACAACTTTGTCGAGCCCAATTCTTGTTATATTTCCTTGCGTTACCGCATCAATACCAATCAGCTTGGCATCTTTGGTACCCGGCGCTACAATGTCGAGAGTTATCGGAGTGATCGAAGCCGAATCGGGTGTCATGACTTGAGGTTTATAAAGGCGTGCTGAGGCCTCAATACCATCGCCGAATCCTGCATTCTCTCCATCTGTATGGAAAAGTATTGTCAAGAATTTGCCTGTGCTTCGGATTATCTTGCCAACATAAGCCTCTTGGTCATTGCTATTGTTAATATTAACAAGGAGTGTACCATTTTCACCTTTTCCGTCATAGACTTTAAGGAAAGGCGCCTCTGGTGAGTAGGATGGGAATGAGATTTTGATCTTGCTAAATACAAGTTCCGGAACCATTTCACTTTCTGTTGCTTCGAGTGTGAGAATGCGATCACCTTTGCTTGAGTCATATTTGTATGAGCTTCCGGCCGGTGTTTGAGATTGAATGTTTACTCCCAGATTGTTGAGTGAAAATTCTCTCTTTCCCAGATCAAGCATAATGGTACGATTGATCTGAAACTCTCTCGCATTGCTCTTTTCGATATTGCCGGCTTGGGAAATCTTTTCGTAAGTCTCATTCCCTGCCTTAAAGTCAGTAAGATCGAATGTTGCCTTAGCTTTGTCTGTGGCATTTTCTGATACATCTACCGACAAGAACAGGTAATTGTTACCCATACTGAGTTTTACGTCAGAGAGGTCAAATACAATCTCTTTCTTGTCTGCAATGTTGATTTGCTTAATCTCTTTGGCATCTTTAAAATCGTCTGTGCCACGTCCAACAGAAAGTCTTGCTGTGCTGAAGAAAGGCAGAGATGTGCTGAAGACAATCTTATTGAGATTGATAGAAGCATATCCTTTCGTTTGAAGGTTGATACGCATTACTTGCACATTGCGATCGCCGATATTAGCCTTATTGTTGAGGTTTTTTTGATCGGTGGTTACTTTGACAATCTCCATAGGAACATCAATAGCAACCTGCTTGACAACAGCTTCCCATCCTTGATAAGGACCGGAGCCCCATGTCGGATTGCTTTTGCAACTAAATTTTACAGTCAAAGATCCATCTTTTGCCTCAGATAGCACTGCAGCTTTTTTGAGGTCTTTGACGAATAGCTTGGAAGCTGTCAAAGCACTGCTGCCATCATAAATATTGAGGTCAGAAGTGTTGCCTACTCCGTGAGCATAATCACTCCAAAACAGATCGATCTTGCTAAAATCTATCAAGATCTTTTTGGATGGATCTTTTGGTTTAAAGGTCACTGTACCATCAAAATTTTCTGAGTAAACAGCATCCTTACCTCCATCATCATAAAAGCTGATGCCGTCATCTCCTACAAGATATGTATGCTTGCCACTCTCCATATTCAAAGGATTGGGTGCATCTTGTATTGCTTCTTGAGCAAAGATGCTTCCAATGGAAGTGAGACAAACCAACATACTCAGTAGGAGTAACTTGGTAAATTTTGTCATAAACTTTTGGTTATTAATTAAACATTAAACTAAAATTCCACATTGTCTCTCACCATCTCGGCTTTCATTGAAGAAGTGGATGTCTAATGTATCAACCAATCAGAACGATTGGCACATCGAAACAATGGCAATACAACACTCTTGTCATTGCCATAAAGTCCAACACCCGCCCCTGACTAAATCCTCGAAAGTCATGAGAGCAACACAAAGGCAGGTCTTCCGGCTTACTTCTGGATCTTGAGCGCCTTCCCAACCGAACTTATATGGCCAGTGGCATCGTGCGCAGATCGTAATAGCAAAGCTTACGGCAACGGGACTGCTTAGGACTTGCACCTAATTCCCTTTTAATCGGATCGATATCTCCTTTTACAAAATCAAGCAGAAAGCAAGATGCTTACCTTGATTATTGACCGGTTTGATTGAATACCAAATCCGAACCTTTGCGCTACAAAGGTACAAAACGATTTTGATATAATATGTTGTAAATCATATACTTGTGTTATCTTAAAGTGTTAAAATGAAACCTAAATTGCCTATTAGATGTTCATTCTAACACTTGATTGGGCTTTAGGCTTTCCTTGTTGATGTGTTTTTGCTATTTATAGTGAACAGATTGATGAGAATATCTTCGTAATTTTCGATTTGTTTTATCAAGAGTTGATATTTAATAAATCAATTGGTTTATGTAAATAACAAATGCAGACCTGTCTTACAAACACTATTTATTTGTCTTTATATCATCGTTTTTCTGGTCTGTTTTTGAATAGATTTATTGTCAAATAGAACGAGATATCTTATAAAGTAGTAAATAATGTTAATTTATTTCGCTTGTTTGTGGGCATAAAACAGCCCTTTTTGACTTACGAATGAGGCTCATTCTCCACAAAATCAAAAAGCGATAGGACGAAACCGTCCTATCTGAATGTTAATATATGTATAGACTACTTTTTATGGACAAATTGGCGGCTTAAAAACCCACTTCAGGCCCCCTTTTTTGGAAGGTCGCGCGACTTGCAATCCATTCTCGCGCTACCTTGAACCTATACTCGCGCGAGGTTGCACCCGAAGTAGCGCGACTTCGCATGTCAAGGTCGCGCGACAACGGATCGAAAGTCGCGCGAGAATAGATTGCTTGTCGCGCGAGCTTATTTGTTAAAATAGCGCATAAAAAAGCCCGTTTCGTACTAATAAAACGGGCAAAGTCGATAGGAAGGTCGGGTAACCCTAACCCTCGAATTTATGAATTTGTGCTTGAATCAGTGTTGCTTGAGTAGCTTTTTGAGTATTAGATGCAGTAACAGTATTTAACAAATAAACCTCTCTATTGACTAGCTTCACAGCCCAATAAGAAAGTCTATTTCTAAGATTGTGTTTGATGCTTATAGAGTCCTTGATTTGTACCTCTTCAATAAGACATACTTTACCGACTTGGAAGATGCTTCTGCCAAGCGAAATAACAATTAAAAGCAAGGTAAGTAATATGCTTATTTCCATGGGTATAGATATTTATTCACTGCCCAAGATACAAAAAAGGATTGTCTTTTACAACAACAAAAGGGCCGCACTCCAACTGAGGAATGCGGCCCTTTGCTATTGTATCTAACAGCAAAGCGGAGGGTTGATCATCTCCTTTTTGCCATGAATTTCGTTTATCTCATGATAAGCTTCTGGCGCACCACTTCGGTACCCTTGTGAGCTACCATGATATATGTTCCTTCCGGAAGATTTGCATCTCTTACTTCATCGTCAGATCCGGCTACAAACTCGTTTACGAGCGATCCGTCCATTGTATGGAGCTTGATCGTATAGCCATCAGCATCCTTAACAAAGATTTTGCCATCAGCCAAGTAAACTCTTACCTGAGAAGAGAACGGCACTTCGGCAGAAACATTCTTCGGTTTATCGCAGTTGAAGTTGTCGATTGCGAAATATCCCGGAACCACGTCTCCCCAATCATTCTTTCGGCTACCTGTTGTAGAGAATGTCAAGGTATTTACCTCGCCGAGTTCGCTGAGGTCTACCCATGTCCAGTCGGTCATCATGAACTTCTTGTCGTCACGATAGTCTACAAGGTAAACATCCTTTTTATTTCCGTTGTCACCCTTGATGGTCACAAAGAAGAAGTCTCCTTCTTTAACTGAAGATTGATCGCCTTGTCCTTCTTTAAAGAAGGTGTAGGTATATGCTGTCAACGTCATCATTGTACCCTTGATCTTGGTTTTGAGATCGCCTGCAGCGACAGAGATCCTGCTGCCATCAGGCATACCGGGGTATCCAACAGCATATTTCTCAGAGTTGTATCCACCTTTTGCTACGACGTTGTATTGATCTGTACCATTGTCCCAGCTTGTGAAAGTAGAGTCTTTGGCACTTGTGTAAGCAAATCCGCTCCAAGACTTATAAGCTTCATTGAAGTTGTTGTTGAAGAGATACTGCTCATCGACAAATCTCTGATTGTTGAAGTAAAGAGCTTTCGGCACTTCGAGATTTTCGAAGGTAGCTACCTTAAATCCATCTTGAGCTTCTGCAACAACAAAGTATGCAAAACCCTCTGCTTCTTTACCTTGAGCATCAGTGACTTTGACCTTGATTTTGGAAGTCTTTTCTGCTACGATTTCGTTTTTGGCCGTCTTAGTTCCGTTTTCCCATTCGTAGGTATAGGGACTTAGTCCATCCTTAACGATCACTTCGACTGTACCTTTCTGACCTTTGACAGCTCCGCCATCCTTCATGATAAGTTGCATAGGTTTGGGGTCACCATTGAAATTGTCGATGTAGACCTCACCTTGGCTTTGGAGTTTGATAGCTCTTACCTTGCCGAGTTTAGCACTTTGAATATAGTAGAATTCGTTGTCTGAAGGTTCTACTGTCATGATATCTACGACAGTCTCACCCTTAAGATTGTCTTCTCGAATAGCTGTTATGGTAACTTCCTTTTCATTAGCCATGAAGAATCCGACCTGTTCGATAGCTTTCTTGGTGTTGATTACATAGATGGTCGCTTCGTTGCCGGTCATCTTGGCTACTTGGTTCGTATCCCACGGTTCATTGTTAGGATCTTCTGCGATTTCGAATCCTACAAACTTATTGCTACCACTAATGAAGCCACCTTCGATCTCTTTGATCTTTCGATTGTCATCAAAGTTAGATGTTTCAACAGGGTTAGCTATGGTTTCAAATGTAAGAGTCTCGGGGGTAGTTTCAAGTTGGTTGAGAACTCCGGTTATAATTGCATAAACTTTGTATTCGGTTTCGATCTCCAAATGGTCGATAGAGATGCTTATCTCTTTATTGGAATCAAGAGATGCTTTTTTGCCCTTGGCTTTGATCTCTTCTGATGACGGAGCTTCGAGGTCGCTCTTAAGCACCATGTAGGAGATTGTAGCCATCTGATCTGCGGTTACATTAAATGAAGCTGATTCGCCCTTGATATTTTCAATGGCATATTTAATCAATGTAGGAGCATTGTCCGGTACATTAAACTTGGCTTCATAAGCACCTACAGAAGGGGTATTTGTATCACGCTCTGTGCCGGTAATGTCTGTTGTAACTTCCTTAATTGGAAGAGCGAAGTTGACTTGATCTTTCTTTTTTGGCAAGAAAAGACCGGCATTGACAAATGATACATTCTCAACCTTACTATCTTTATCTCCCGTAGCTTCTACCCAAGTTTCAAAGGTTTTGGTTGTGTATTCTTTGTTTGTAAAGTATGCGAAGTGATCTTTATTGATGGCAAAGACAGCGTTGTTGCTAAATGATACAGATGAATTGAGTTTATCGCCATTCATAGAATAAACAAAGCCATTAGCCTTATTGAGGATAATGTTGTTTATGATTCGGATATTCTCCATCTTGTTGTTTGCCATCATCTGTAAGGCAATAGAACTTTCGCACTCTTGCCCTTCTATTACAACTGTATTATAGACAAAGTCTATGTTTGTTGAGCTTGACCTGCGATCAAATTCAATGGCCATTGAGTTAGCCTTAACATCTTTCATGTGAAGGATGTTGTTGTCTACAAAGAGGTGTGCATTCTTTCTGTAGAAAGTATTGTCATTTTCATTGAAACCTCTAAAACAGATTCCGCTAATGTGTTTAGCCGGCTCAATTATTGAGATCTTATTTCTTGAGATGCGGCTATCACTACCCATGCCCTTGACTATGGCAATACATTCGAGTGTGCTGCCATTGGCATTCTTCATTTCAATTTGGTTGTCTTCAATGATAAAGTCGGAAAAACTATTGATGTAAAGAGCCTTACTTACTGCATCTTTGATAACATTATTTTTAACCAAGGCATTGAATGCCGGAGTTTCTGCAACATAGCCTATTCCTTCAATCTCCACACCAATATGTCCACCTTCGATATAGCTATTGGTCAGTGTGAAGTTGTTGCAGTTATTGATGTAGCTTTCTCTCACTTCCAACTTAACTCCTCTGATGTCATTACCTTGATTTGTTGTAATTACATCACATCGATCGATGGTAATATTATTTGAATGATCCTTGATAAGAATATTCGCAGTATATTTTTCGTCATCTGTCTTAAAGGTCAAATCCTTAATTGTAAGGAAGTTGAGGTTGGAGATAGTAATGGTTCCTTGGTGAGGTGAACTGTAATTTACAATATTACTCTTAACTCCTTCGATAACGACCTTCTTGCGATCTTTGCTTTGTGAGGTGAGGGTGATTGTGTTGTTATCAGATGTACCCGGTACATTTTGAAGTACTGCATTATCACTGTCGTAAGTCCCATCTTCCATTGCGAAAACAACGGGTCCGTCAATACCTTCTTTGAGCGAATCAAAGGCCTCTTGAATAGTCTTAAAATCTGCTTTATCAGAATTTCCTATCACAAAGTTTCCACTAATGCCTTTCACGACTTTTGTGGTAGCTGTTTCAGTTGTGAGATCTGAAACTGCGGGATCTGCCGAAATAAGTTTGGCTGAGATAACATCTTCGGGCTTGGCATCTTTGGATATATTTGCTACAAACCAAAAATAGTAATTGGTGCTTTTGTCCAATTTCTTTGAGCTGAGGTCAAATACACATTTGCCATCCTTAGCTTCTGCTGTTGCTATCTCTTCGCTTGCAGAGAATTTGTCATAAACACCTGTCGAGTAAATTTTACCGGAAGTAATATTGTCACTGGTTTCGAAGGTGACTTTTCCAAGAGAAGTTTCATTGATATCTCCTGCTACTCCCACTTCCAATTTGAGCAATTCTTGTGAACCACCCTTTAGAGAGCCTTTAAAGTCTTTGCTAATCGTTGTTTTAGCATTGATAGATTCAATTGCTCTATCTTTTGGAACGACTGTCTTGACTTCAATATCCCAAATTGTACGCACATTCTTTGCTTCGAACACGATGGTAAGAGCTCCATCTTCACTGTCGGAGAGGATGTCATCAAGTTTATTGCCCCTCGCTGTTGTTTTGAATTTCCCTTCGAATAGGAGCTTCCCTTTATCATCCTTCCCGGAATAGACATCAAATCTACTGGTGGAGATGGTCATTTCATTGATGTGAAGAGTTACCTTTTCATTGGGGTTTTTGGGTATGAATGTAACTGTTGATTTAGAAGCTGTTTAAATTTAATTGAAAAACAATCTTATACAAGGTGTTAATATATTGAATATCAGTAGGTTAGTTGATTTATTATTTGTAACTTTATGATTATCAAACAATTAAAGTTATGGAACAA